>CAZSNW010000107.1:0-9092 GCA_964608245.1 uncultured Micromonosporaceae bacterium | reverse complement strand
GTCGCTGGTGCTCGCCGACGAGCCGACCGGCAACCTCGACACCGCCAACGGCCGGACGGTGCTGGAGCTGCTGGAGCGGCACGGCACCGCGCTGGGCGCGGCGGTGGTGCTGGTGACGCACGACCGGGAAGTGGCCGCGCGTACCGGGCGCCAGATCGTCATGCGCGACGGTCGGATCGTGGAGGAGGTCCGACGGTGAGGCTCGGCGAGGCGTGGCGGGTGGCGGTCGACGCGCTGCGCGCCAACCGGCTGCGCAGCGGCCTGACCATGCTCGGGGTACTGATCGGGGTCGCCGCGGTGGTCGTGCTGGTGGCGCTGGGCACCGGCACCAAACAGGAGGTCGAGCGGCAGGTGGAGGGGCTCGGTTCCAACCTGCTGCTGGTCATCCCCGGCGAGGCGGGCGCGGTGGCCGCCCCCACCGCCTCCCGGCTGACGCTGGCCGATGTGGACGCGGTGGCCCGGGTGGTGGGGGACCCGCGGCGGGTCGCGGTGCAGATCGCCTCCGGTGAGACGGTACGCGCCGGCAGCCGCTCCCGGTTCACCAGCGTGCTCGGCGTGCTGGACAACACCACGTTCGTGTTCCCCCGAGAGCTCGCCAGCGGCACCTACCTGAGCCGGACCGATGTGGACACCGCCCGGCGGGTGGTGGTGCTCGGGTCGACGGTCGCCGAGGCACTCTTCCCCGGCCGTGACCCGGTCGGCCAGCAGATCACCATCGCCGGGGTGCGCTTCCGCGTGGTGGGGGTGTTCGCCGCCAGCGGCTACGGCCTGGGCGTGGACCGGGACGACCAGGTGCACATCCCGATCACCACCGCCCACCGGCTGCTCGGCACCGAGCGGGTGGACGCCATGGCGGTCCGCGCGCCGGACCGGGAGGGCATCCGGCAGCTGGGCGACCGGATCGTCACCGAGTTGTCGGCCCGCCACCCCGACACCACGTTCAGCGCCGTGACCCAGGAGGAGATCATCGGCGTGCTCGGCGACATCCTGTCGGTGCTCACCGCCGTGCTCGCGGCGATCGCCGGGATCTCGCTGCTGGTGGGCGGGGTCGGGGTGTCGAACATCATGCTCGTGTCGGTCCGGGAGCGGTACCGCGAGATCGGGCTTCGCAAGGCGCTGGGGGCCCGCCAGCGGGACATCGGGCTGCAGTTCCTGCTGGAGGCGGTCCTGCTCACCACGGTCGGCGGGGTCGCCGGGATCGCGCTCGGGGTGGCCGCGTCGCTGCTGGTGGCGGCGCTGACGCCGGTGCCCGCCGCGGTGACCGGCTGGTCGGTGGCGCTGGCGTTCGGGGTGTCGGTGGCGGTCGGGGTGATCTTCGGCGTGGCCCCGGCACGGCGGGCGGGTCGGCTGGAGCCGGTGGTGGCTCTGCGTACCGAGTGACGGGCGTCGCTGACCCTTTCACGAGTTTTATCGCGAAGGCACCATCTGCCCCGGTACCGTGCTAGTGGAACACACAAGCCGCCTCCGGGGCGCCGCCGGGTGTGACGAGGGGGGTACGCGATGAGTCGAGCGCCGAGGGCCGAGAGCCTGTCGGACATGCGGTTCCTCACGGTCGCCGAGGTGGCGGCCCTCATGCGCGTGTCGAAGATGACCGTCTACCGCCTGGTCCACGCCGGCGACCTCAGCGCGGTGCGGGTCGGCCGCTCCTTCCGGGTGCCGGAGCGGGCCGTCTACGACTACCTGCGCGAGGCCGGCCCGCCGGAGGAGTCCGGGGACGGGTACGGGGAGCCGGCCTGATCCGCGTCGGGGCGGCGCGCGGGATCCGCCCGGCTGCGTGGCCATGCGCAGCGACAGGGTGCCGGCCACCTCGGACAGGATGGCCCCGGCCAGTGCGAGCCAGGCCGTCACCCGCGCCCTCCACGGGTACGCGTCGCCGCCGCGACGTGGGTGGCCTCCCGGGCGTGGGCGGCGCGTCCTGCCTGGGCGGCCTGCGAGCCGATCTCGACGCACAGGACGCCGGCGCCGATGAGGACGACCCCGAGCGCCATGACCCAGGTCAGCGGATCGCCGAACAGGACGGTCGCGAGGGCCGCGGTGAGGGCGACACCGCTGGCGGCCAAGACACCGTAGGCGACCCCGACCCCCATCCCGAGCCGCAGCAGCCGGGCCAGGGCGACGAAGGCGCCGAGGTAGCCGGCGGCGGTGAGCGCGTACCAGCCGGGATGGTCCACGGCGGCGCGCAGCGCCAGCGTGCCGGAGACCTCCGACAGGATCGCCGCGGCGAGCAGCACCCATCTCGTCATCGGTCGATCCCTGGCCACTACCCCCTCACGTCGGTCAACGGCGCGGCGGGGTCCCAGCCCTCCGGCGGCGGGCGGTGGGTCACGACCACCACGTGGTCGACCCCGGACGGAGGTACGCCGTCCCACCCGTCGGTGAGGTCGAAGACCCGGCGTCCGGCGATGGTCACCGCGATCTCGTCCCAGTACGGGCGGACGTAGTCGTACGAGACCTGCGACACCTTCAGCACGCTGTCGTCCAACGGCACGTCGCCGCTGAGCAGCCAGTCGAACAGCGGGCCCGGCTGGTCGTTGTCGTCGGCGATGAAGTTGTCCACCGACACCGAGGCGTACATGACCACCTTGCCCACGGGGCTCTCCTCTCCGCTTCGGCCATGATGCTGGCACGCCGCGGGCTGCTAGCTCTTGGAAGAAATCAACGGCCGGCAGCGGCCAGCCCTCCAACGTGTGGCCGGGGTGCTCGCGCAGGAACCGTCGGCGGACGTCGATGTACCGGGTCGGCGAGAGTCCTGCGAACTCCCGGAATTCGGCCCCACGGCTTGAGGTGGACGCCGACCGACCGGGTCCAGGCCGGGTAGCCGAAGTCCCACGCCCGGGTGGGCACGGTGGCCACGCACCCGTCGGCGTACCAGGCCGCCTCAGTGTCGGCGCCGCCACGGATGCGGAACGGCGCCCCGAGGTTGACGACGAGCAGCGCCGCCGGCGCCGCCGGCAACGTCAGCCGGGCGTACGGCGGCGTGCCCTCCAGGTAGTAGAGGTCGTCGACCAGCGCGTCCAGCGGAGGCCGCGGCGCCCGGGACACGTACTCCATCCCCGTAGCATCGCCTGTCCCTCGTCGGCGGCGCACGCCGAGACGGTCGCGGAAACGGGCGGAGGGTGTGGGATTCGAACCCACGAGGAGCTTGCGCCCCTAGCGGTTTTCAAGACCGCCGCCATCGGCCACTAGGCGAACCCTCCCCGGGCCGGGCGTCGGTGGTCAGGCCCGGGCGCACCGGCCCGAACGGGTACGCACCCGGGCGTACCCGCACCCCAGTCTGCCAGACGGGCGCAGCAGGGGCTCAGCGGCGGCGTACCCGCTCCCGGCTGAGGATCCACAGCGCCTCGACCCCGTCCCGCCAGGTGATCTTCTTGCCCTCCTCGCGGGTGCGGGCGCGGTAGCTGATCGGCACCTCGTACGGCTTGATGCCCCGCTTGAGCAGCTTGGCGGTGATCTCCGCCTCGATCCCGAAGCCGCGCGACCGGATGTCGAGCTGCCGGAACAGCGACGTGGGGATCAGCTTGAAGCAGGTCTCCAGGTCGCCCAGGTACGAGTTGTAGAGGATGTTCGCCGCGGTCGTGATCGCCTTGTTGCCGACCACGTACCAGAACGAGTACGCCGTGTGCGAGCCGAACACCCGGTTGCCGTAGACCACGCGGGCCCGCCCGTCGAGCACCGGGGCGAGCAGCTTGGGCAGGTCCATCGGGTCGTACTCGAGGTCGGCGTCCAGCGGCACCACGTAGTCGCCGGTGGCGTGCTTGGCGGCGGTGCGGATCGCCGCGCCCTTGCCCTGGTTGCGGGGGTGGGTGAGCACCCGCAGCCGCTCGTCGTCGAATCTGCGCAGGATCTCGGCGGTGCCGTCCCGGCTGCCGTCGTCCACCACGAGCAGCTCCACGTCGCAGGGGTAGTCCACCGCCAGGGTCTGTTTGACCGCCTCCCCGACGTGCGCCTCCTCGTTGTACACGGGCATCAGGATGGAGAGCTTCACTGCCGGCCCCCTTCGCGACACGGGTGCCCGACCAGCGTAACGCGGTATCAGGCGCTTACGGGCCATACCGCACCGGTCATCCCGAACGGGTCCGGATCCTCCCGGTCGGGACGACCGGGGCGGGCGCCCTATCGGCCGCCCGCCCGGTGCACGCCGCGGCCGCAGCCGTCATCCGCGGTACGCGTGGAGCGCCGCGCCGCGGCCGAGCGCCCGGGCGGCCGCCACGCCGGCGACCGTCACCGCCAGCGCCGCGGCCAGCCGGACGCCGAGCGGACCCGCGGCGCTGATCGGATCCAGACCGATGCCCAGCGCGGTGCCGAACAGGTACTCGGTCGCCAGCATCGGCAGCACCGCCGCCGGCAGCGCCAGGGTGCCCCAGTGCAGGCCGAACCGGTAGTAGCCGAGTCCGATCAGCCAACCGGTGACCATCCAGGCCGCCAGCACCAGGGTGTACTCGGCGAGCACGAGGTGGACCTGTGTCGGTTCGTCGAACAGGTGCGACTCGGCCACCGACCGCGCCTGCCCGGCCGCGTCCGCCACCGCGTGCTCCACCAGGAAGCCGACGGCCATCACGGCCGCACCCGCCACCGCCACCAGCGGCAGCAGCACGGCGGTCGCGTCGGCCACCCGGCGGCGGGTGACGCCGTGCGCCACCAGCACCGGAAGCAGGAGGACCGGGATGCAGACGGCGACGACGAGGAGGAACCACCGGAGGATCGCACCGGTGCCCTCCCACACACTCCGGGGGTCACCCGAGAAGCCGAAGCTCTGGTCGAACGCCAGGCGCAGCAGGGCGCCGGCGGTGATCACGGCCAGGAGGATCGGCAGCAGGACCCGGTTGCTCCACAGCAGCGCCCCCACCACGGTCCGCAGCGACGGGCCGGTGTGCTCCGCGCGTACCGGTGTCGCAGGTGTGATGCTCATCGGGGCTCCTCCTTCCCCTCGGTGCCCGCCGACGTGCCCCGGGCACCGGTCGACGCTCCGGGGGCGCCGGCCGGCGCGGTGGTCGGTGTGCCGTCGGTCAGGTGCACGACCAGGTCCTGCAACGGGACCGCCTCCGGGCGCAGCCCGGCCTCGTCGGCGGCCTGCGCCAGCTCGCCGGCGGCCGGGCCGAACACGGTGACGGCGGCGGTGTCACCGAGCCGCCGCTGCGCTACCACGGTCAGACGGTCGGCGTACGCATCGGTGAGTGCGGCGACCTCGTCGGCCGGTCCGGTGACCGCGGCCGCCTTCGCGAGCAGCGCCTCCACGGTGTCGGCGACCAGCAGCCGGCCGCGGTCGATCACCACCACGTGCTCGAACAACGAGCTGAACTCGCCGATCAGGTGGGTGGCGATCACCACCGTGCGGGGGTGTTCGGCGTAGTCGGCGAGCAGCTCCTCGACGAACGCGTACCGGCTCGGCGCGTCCATGCCCAGGTGGGTCTCGTCGAACATGGTCAGCGGCGCGCGGCTGGCCAGGCCCAGGACGCAGGCGAGCGCCGAGCGCTGCCCGCGCGACAGGTGCCGCACCCGCTTGTTTGTGGGGATGCGGAACCGGTCGAGCAGGCGCAGCGCGTACCCGTGATCGAAGAAGGGGCGCAGGCGGTGCGCGAGGGTGAGCACCTGGCGGACCCGGTCACCGTCGAACACGTCGGCGCCCTCGCGGATCAGGCAGATGCGGGCGGCGGTCGAGTGGTCGTCGTACGGGTCGCCGCCGTCCACCCGGACCGTGCCCGAGGTGGGGGGCCGGAAGGCGGCGATCGTCGACAGCAGGGTGGTCTTGCCGGAGCCGTTGCGGCCGAGCAGGCCGCAGATGGCGCCGGCGGTGAAGGTCACGCTGAGCCGGTCCAGCGCGGTGGTGCCGCCGTACCGCACGGTCAGGTCGCTCACCTGTGCGGTGGCGGGTGCAGGGTGCCCGGTCACCTCTCCTCCTTCCGGTCGTGCGGCTGGTCCACCTGGTCCGGTTGCGGCCAGCCGTCCTGCGCCGACGGCGTGTCCCGGCCCACTCCGGGGTGGGCGTACGCCTCGTGCAGGTAGCGGACGATCTCGGACAGCGGGATGTCGAGCAGTCGGGCCTGCGCCACCATGGGCGCCACCACGTCGCTGAAGAAGCGTTCCCGCAGCTGCCGGCGCAGCCGGGTACGGGCGTCCGGGCTGACGAACATGCCGATGCCGCGCTGCTTGTAGAGGATCCCCTCCTCCACGAGCTGGTGGAAGCCCTTGGCGACGGTGGCCGGGTTGATCCGGTAGAACGCCGCGTACTGGTTCGTCGACATCACGCGGTCGCCCTCGCGCAGGACGCCGCGCAGGATGTCGTCCTTGATCCGGTCGGCGAGCTGCACGTAGATCGGGCTCCGGTCATCGAACACCGCTCCACCGCCTCCCGCCGCGCGACCTCATTAGTCCTATGGTTCATTACTTGAGTAATGAACCTAGCAGGCGACGTGGTCCCGCCGCAACAGTGGGCTTGCGGGTGACGGCCCCTGCCGTGCGACAACTGCGGCGAAGTTGTCGTCTGGAAGGCCCCCGTTTCGACAACTGCGGCGAAGTTGTCATCCAGGAGGGCCCGGTCCCGACAACTGCGGCGAAGTTGTCGGCAGCGGGCGGCCGCGGTCGGAGCCCCGGCATGGCGGCGGACCCCAGGGAGGGTCGGGGCCGGTGGCCGTGGTCAGTCGGCTGCCGACAGCAGGGCGAGCACCTCGTCGTCGGTCGTCTGCGGGTACTGCGCGTAGTAGCGGCTCACCGCGCCGAAGTCCGGCGGCACCAGCGGACAGACCACCTCGTCGGCCTCGGCCCGCAGCCGGGCGACCGCCTCCGGGGCGCCCACCGGCACCGCCACCACCACCCGGGTGGCGCCTAGCGCCCGCGCCACCGGCACCGACGCGCGGGCGGTGGCCCCGGTCGCCAGTCCGTCGTCGACGATGACCGCGGTGCGCCCGGTCAGGTCCAGCGGCGGGCGGCCGGCCCGGAACAGCTCCTCCCGCCGACGTAGCTCCGCCTCCTCCGCCCGGCGGACCCGCTCGATCTCCGGCCCGGTCAGGTAGCCGGTGATCTCCTCGTTGAGCACGGTCACCCCGCCGGAGCCGATGGCGCCGAACGCCAGCTCGGGCGCCCCGGGGACACCGAGCTTGCGGACGACCAGCACGTCCCACGGGACGCCGAGCCGGCCGGCCACCGCCGCCGCCACCACCGCGCCGCCGCGGACCAGCCCGAGCACGGTCACGTCGTCCGGGCGGGCGGCGTACGCGGACAGCAGGTCGGCGAGCTGCTCGCCGGCGGCCCAACGGTCCGGGTAGAGCGGCTCCACCCCTCCAGGTTGACGCACCACCCGCGCCGGCGCTCCGGTTGACGACAACTTCGCCGCAGTTGTCGGGACCGGGCCCTCCTGGATGACAACTTCGCCGCAGTTGTCGAAACGGAGGCGCTCCAGACGACAACGTCGCCGCAGTTGTCAGGCAAGGCGGGCGGAGGGCTTGCGGTCGGGTGGGACGATCCAGGCCATGACCACGGAGAGATCACCGGCCGACGACCAGACCCGGCAGGCGGTGGTGGAGTGGGGCGCCGGCGGGGACAACCTCACGATCACCGTGTCCTGGGAACAGGTGGTCCGGATCCTCGCCGCACCGTTGGCCGTGCTCGCCAGCCTGACCGTGCTCGTGGCGACGCTGCTGCCCTGGCAGACCCTCAGCGTGCTGACCGACGAGGACGCCTTTCCGGAGGTCCGGTACACCCTCGGGCTGGGAGGGGTGCCGGTGTGGGGCACGTGCTGGCTGCTGGGCATCATCGCGCTGGCCACGGTCACCTGGTACGCCCTGTTTTCCGTCGAACCGCTCCGCCGCAGGGTGCGCACCGCCGGCCTGTGCCTGACCGGGGTGCTGGTGGCGCTGCTGGTCTCCGCCGGGGTGGAGTTGAGCCGGTTCAACGCCGGGGTGCCGCGGCTCAGCGGCGTGGACTCGGTGATCCACCGCCCCAGCGTCGGCTACGTCCTCGCGGTCATCGGGACCCTGCTGTTCGGCGCCGCACTGTGGTTCTCCTCCCACGTCCGGCCCGGGATGTACCCGTGGCTGCGGCGCGACGACACCCTCGGCTCCACCGGTTCCTCCGTCGGGCCGCGTGGTGGCCCGGCCGACCGGTCCGGGGACGGTCCGGACGACTCGCCGGACGACTCCCCGGACGAGGCGCCCGGCGGACCGTCCGACGGCTCGGGCGGCTCATCCGGTGGTGGACCGTCGGCCGGTGGTACCGGGGGCGGCCGCGGCAAGCGGATCCACGGCGGGGTGCGGGACCTGACCGTCCAGCGCGGCTGAGCGCGTCGGTCACGCGTACCGGTGGTCGGCATCCGTACCTGCCAGTCGCCTGACAACCGGGCGTACCAGTCACCGGACAGCTGCACCGCAATCACCGGGCGGATACCCTGGGCGGGTGACCCTGCGCCTGTACGACACCGCCACCCGCACCACCCGGGAGTTCCAGCCGTTGCACAGCGGTCGGGTGGGCATCTACCAGTGCGGGATCACCGTCCAGTCCGGCCCGCACCTCGGCCACCTGCGGTCCGGCGTCAGCTACGACGTGCTCGTCCGGTGGTTGCGCCGCTCCGGCTACGAGGTCACCCTGGTCCGCAACATCACCGACGTCGACGACAAGGTGCTCGAGAAGGCCGCCGCCTCCGGGCAGCCGTTCTGGGCGATCGCGTACGCCAACGAGCAGGCGGTCGGTGCCGCCTACCGGGCGCTCAACGTCGCCCCGCCCACGTACGAGCCCCGCGCCACCGGGCACATCCCCGACATGCTGGAGCTCATCTCCGAGCTGGTGGCGCGCGGCCACGCGTACCCGGCGCCGGACGGCTCCGGGGACGTCGACTTCGACGTGGGCACCTTCCCGGCGTACGGCGAGCTGTCCGGGCAGCGGCCGGAGGACATGCAGCCGGCGGCCGACGGCGACCCGCGCGGCAAGCGCGACCCGCGCGACTTCGCCCTGTGGAAGGGGACCAAGCCCGGTGAGCCGGCGGAGGCGTCCTGGGCGAGCCCCTGGGGCCCGGGCCGGCCCGGGTGGCACAACGAGTGCGCCGCCAAGGCGCGCCGGGACCAGGGCGAGGAGTTAGACATCCACGGCGGTGGGCTGGACCT
>CAZSNW010000106.1:0-9125 GCA_964608245.1 uncultured Micromonosporaceae bacterium | reverse complement strand
CGGGCCGGGCTGCCCGGTGGAGCCGCTCGGCGAACCGGTCGGCGGTCGCCGGCGACAGGTCGGGCAGCAGGTCGACCCCGGGTTGGTCCGGTCCGGCGGCCCAGGAGGGCGGGACGCCGCTGGTGGTGCTGCCGGAGGCGCCGACCACCAGCCGCCGCCCGTCGAGGTCGACCACCGCCGGCCGCCCGGCCCGGTCGGCGTCCGCCCCGGCGCCGGTCGGGTGCAGGCCGGCCTTCTCCAGTTCGGTCACGGTGTCATGCAGGCCGACCTCGCCGAAGTCGCCGGCGTGGTTGTTGGCCAGGACGCAGACGTCCAGGCGCGCCGCGGTCAGGCACGGAAGGTTCGCCGGGTTCATCCGGTAGTGCACGGTCTTGCCGGGGACGAAGTCGCCCCGGCTGGTCACCGCGGTCTCCAGGTTCACCACCCGGGCGTGCGGCCGGGCCGCGTCCAGCACCGCGAGCGCGTCGCCCCACGGCCACGCGTACGCCACGCGGCGGGGCACGGGCGCGCCGGCGGCCGCCTCCGCCAGCCGGACGTAGGTGCGGGCGTCGGCGACATACGCCTCCGCCAGGCGCGGGTCCCCGGGGTGCGGGAGCACCTGGTCGACGCCGCGGCCGGTCATCACGTCGCCGGCGAGGAACAGCCGTACGCCGTCCACCCGCCCACGGTACGCGTGATCAGGCCGCCGGTACGCGGGATCCGGCCAGGTCGGCAGCCTGCGCGTCCCGGTCGCGGACCTAGCGCATACTGTCGATGTACGACACGTATGCGGATCGACCCGACCCCGGTGACCCGGTTCGCTTCGATGCTCTTGTATCCTGTGTCCATCCCGGACTGATACGACGTCGATGGTCGACGGGGATTGTGCTGGACACCGGCGGCTCCCCGGGCCGGGGAGGCGGCCAGGTCGGTCCGGTTCGTGGTGGCGGAGACGATCCCGTCGTTCCGACCCAGGGCTCCACCATGGAGGGCGATACGGGCCCGGCCGGGCAGCCGACGGACGGGTCAGCCGTTCTATCGACGCGTGGACAACGAAATCACTCGATCGGGTGAAACCATCCACAGCCTCGCTGGTAGCTGAATCTGCGGCTCGTCGTTGACTGTGGATGAGTCACACATCGTCCAAAAGCCGGTTACCCCGAGTGGTCAAGTGGGTCGTATAGTCGGTTACGCCCTCTCGCCCTGTCACGACGTGTCTAGGGAGTTAGACGGGAGTTGTCCGCAATGGTCCTTCCAGATCCGCCACCCAGCGCTCCTTCGCGGCAGCGGCGAATCGGCCGCCCCGACCATGTGCTGGCGATCCTGGCAATCGCCATGGGCAACGCGGTCGTCACGCTACAGGTCGCGGAGATCGCGACGGGCCGGGCGCTCCTGCCGTCCGGGTTCTCGAGCATGCTGCTGGTGGCCACGGGGTTCCTAGGCATGGCGTGGCTGGTGGTGGCCGCTGAACGGCGACTCGTCCTGCACCTGCAACGAATCGAGGGGACCCGCTACCGCGACGGGTACGCCGCCGGCTACCTGGACGGTGCGGCGGCCGCCCGGGCCCGTCTGCAGGGATCGTACGAGCGTCCGAGCCTGCGTCCGGTCAAGTAGGCGCCGAGCCTGCCACCGGTCAGCAGAATCCGGGTGCCGGTGGGACGGAGGGATCCGGGTCAGGGTTCACACAGGAATCCGGGCCCGGTCGCGACGGGATCCGGGCCCGGGAGCAGGGGCGGTCCGTGCCGGCGGACGCCGGACGGCCGGGCTGTCACGCCCGGTCCCGTCCGACGGGAGCGGCGCCGGTCAGCGACTGTCCACGCAGCTGCTGCACGGCCGCGTTGCGCGCCAGCACGCGGACCGCACGGTAGGTCGCGGCCTTGACCGCGCCCTCCTCGACCTGCAGCTTGATGGCGGTGTCGCGCACGGACAGCCCTTCGACGTACCGCAACCTGAGCACCTGCCGCTGCCAGCTGGTGAGGTCGGCCATCGCCTGCGAGAGGACCGAGCCGACGTACCGCCAGTACTCGTCCTCCACCACCTCGGTGGCGAGGTCGTTGCGGTTCTCACTCCACAAGAGTCGGTTGACACCCTCGTCGACCTCGCCGGTGAAGTCGCCGTGGGGCACCTGGAGCCGGCGCCAGCCCGACTTGTAGTAGTCGGCGATGAGGTTGCCGGCGATCGTCACCAGCCAGGCGACGAAAGGCCGCCCCATCTCGCGGTAGCTGCCGATGCGCGCCAGCGCCCGGGCGAAGGTCTCGTGGGTGAGGTCCTCGGCCAGGTACGGGTCGCCGTTGCTCCGCCGCATCAGGTACCGGTACACCGTGTCGCGGCACCGGCGGTAGAGGGCGCCGAAGGCGGCCAGGTCGCCGGCGACCGCCGCCGCCCGGAGGGGTTGCTCGTCGTCAGCTCCGTCCACGGCTGACGGTGCGGGTGCGGACGCCTCGGTTGGCGGGGCGGTGGCCGGCGCCCGCCAGTCCGACCCGGTGTGGCGGGTACCGGCCACCGGCGCGGTGACTGTCGCGCGGCTCATCGGCGACCCCGGACCCGCTCGAACAGGACCTCGACCGGGACGTCCAGGTCCTCGGCCATCTTCATCGCGAGCTCCAGGCTCGCGACACGCTCCCCGGAGCGGAGCCGGAACATCGTGGAGCGGTGGATGCCGTGGAGTTCGGCCTGCTCCTTGACGTTGTACGCGCCCTTGCGCGCGGTCAGCGCATCGTGGACCGAGACACGGAGACGCACCGGTGCGTCGCCTTTGACCGTCGTAGCATCGCCTGAAGTCGTCGCAGTCACACGGACACGCTAACCATCGCCTTCAGGCGACGCATGTTCCGTCGCCTGAAAGCATCGAACTTCCCTCTAACGGGTGACCATTGCCGTGGCTTGAGTGACACAGATTGATCGATGGTGACAACTATAGGCAGTTTAAGTAAGCCTGAGTGAGACGTGGTGACACTTGTTCGACAGTCGCCAACATGCGACACTCAAATCCCCGTGAGCAGCGCGATTGCCCTGTAGGGTGTGCCTATGAACGACGGTTCCCGTCAGCTGAGCGGGTGGGGTGCCTACCTCCGGCGGATGACCTCGCGCCCGGGGTGGTCCATCGCCAGGCTGGCCCGTGAGTCCGGCATACACCGGGCGACCATCTTCGACTGGATCAAGGGCGACGGCGACTCCGTCACGATCGCCAGCGTCAAGGCGGTCGCGGAGGCGCTGGGCGACGACCTTGAGAACGCCCTGCGGGCGGTGGCGAACCTGGAGTCCACCCAGCCCGCCCAGGACGAGGAGATGGAGCTGATCCTGTCCGCGCCGGTGGACGACGACATGAAGCGGCAGATGATCGGCCAGCTCCTCGAACTCCGGGAACAGGACCGCCAGCAGCGCATGCAGGTGATGCGCTGGTTGGTCGCGCGCGAGAGCGGCCGGAGCAGTCGACCCAGCCCGGGGCCCCGCTGGCAGGGCCAGCAGAACGCCTCCCCCCGTCACGAACCGCGCAGCGCAACCGGCTGACAGTTGCGTCCAGCGCCAGGCGGCGGTACCCCGTACCGCGCCGCATGCACGTCGAGGGTCCCGGCGGTCGCCGGGACCCTCGACGGGTGTCACCCCCGACCTACTGCTCGGCCAGGGCGAACTGCACCGTCCCCTGCTCGTCGATGGAGGCGTCCAGCGCCTTGTCCTCCAGCAGCATGGCCGCCTCGCTGTCGAGGAAGAGCCGGGCACCAGAGTCGTCGACGACCTGGTCACCCTCCAGCGGCTCCGGCGCCAGGCTGAGCTGCAGGGCACCCGCCTCCGGGTCGGACGCGATCCGCAGCCCGGCACCCTCGGGGACGTCCGGCTGGCCGGTCAGCGACCGGATGGCAGCCACCGCGTTGTCGGTCAACGTCAGCATGGCGTGACTCCTTGCCGATCGTGGGACACGAACCCTCTACCGACTGTTGTTGTCCCCGACCCGCCGGGTCGAAACCGCCTCACGCCGACCAGCCGCCCACCGCCACCCGACGACAACTGCGGCGAAGTTGTCGCCCGGGACGGCTCCGTTGCGACAACTGCGGCGAAGTTGTCGCACAGAAGGGCTCCGTTACGACAACTGCGGCGAAGTTGTCGCACAACGGCGACCGGGGACCGCGAGCGCGGCAGCGTAGCGTACCTAGATCCAGTCGCGTACCTAGATCCAGCGGTTGCCGAGCCACATGCGGTCCCGCCAGGCCTCCAGCGGGATGCCCGCCCCGGTGTAGATCGGATAGAAGTACGCGAACACCAGCGCCACCAGCGCCAGGTACGCGCCGAGCAGCACCGCCCCCACGGCGCGCGAATCCCACCCCAGCAGGCGGGTGACTGCGCCGGGTCGCGCCCCGGCCGCGCCCGGCGCCGGGCCGATCGCCGCCCCCAGCACGTACACCACCGTGAGCACCAGGAACGGCTCGGCCGGCAGGGCGTAGAAGTAGAACATCACCCGGTCGCCCACGCCGAACAGGTCCAGGCTGTGCAGCAGCTCCAGCAGGCTCCACGGCAGCACACCGGCGGCCGCCGGGAGCAGCAGCGCCGGCATCCGCCAGTCCCGCCGGGCCACCCCCAGCCACAGCGCCACCGCCGCCGCCGGCAGGAACGCCCACCACAGCAGCGGGGTGCCGAGCAGCAGCACCTCCGAGGCGCAGCTGGCCGCGCCGCAGGGACCGTCGGTGGACCAGTGGAACGCCACCGGCCGGGCCAGCAGCAGCCACTGCCACGGCGACGACGCGTACTGGTGGGCCTGGGCGAGCCCGGAGTGGAAGTCGAGCACCTGGCGGTGGTAGTGGAACAGGTTCACCAGGTCGCCCCAGACCGGCGGCTCCGGGCGACCCTGTGCGGCGAGGTGGTGCCGCAGGTAGCCGTGGTCGGTGACGAACCACCCGGTCCAGCTCGCCAGGTAGACCAGCGGTACGACCACCGTCGCGGCTGCCAGCCACGGCCAGTCCTGGCGTACGGTGGCGGACACCGGTCGGGGCACACCGGCGCTGCGCCGCGCTCCCACCTGCCACACCACCACCAGCAGTGCGAAGACCGGGGCGAAGAACACCGCGCTCCACTTCACCGCGCAGGCCGCCCCAAGCAGAGCGGCGGAGACCAGCCGCCACCACGGCACCCCGGTGCGCCAGTCGAACCGCGGCCGGCCGGCCCGCCCGGGCCGGGTCGGGTCCAGCCCGTCCTCCAGCGCCCGCAGCCACCGGCGTCGGGTCGCATCACGGTCCAGCAGCAGCGCGCCGAACGCCGCGACCAGGAAGAACAGGAGGAAGATGTCGAGCAGCGCGGTGCGGGACATCACCAGGTGCATGCCGTCGAGCGCCACCAGCAGCCCGGCGGCCGCCCCCAGCGCGGTCGAGCCGAACAGCCGTCGGCCGATCCGGGTGACCATGAGCACCGTCAGCGTGCCGGCCACCGCGGCGGAGATCCGCCAGCCGAACGGGTGGTAGCCGAAGGCCCACTCGCCCAGCGCGATCATCCACTTGCCCAGCGGCGGGTGCACCACGTACGCGGCGCCGTCGCCGAGCACCGGTGCCCCGTCCACCGGGGACGCCCCGCCCCGGGCGACCTGCCACTCCACCCCGTGCCGCAGCAGCGACCACGCCTCGGGCGCGTAGTAGACCTCGTCGAAGATGATCCGGTCCGGGCGGTCGAGGTGGACCAACCGCAGCAATGCGGCCAGCGCGGTGACCGCCGCCGCCACCAGCCACGACCGGGCGTCCGGTCCGACCAGGGGGGTCAGTCGGCGGCGGACGACCTCCGGCGGCGCGGAAGGCTGCGGCGGCGCCTGGGTCGTCACGGTCACCGCGCCATCGTAGGCTCTGCCGGCGGGGGTGACGGTCCGCCCACCGGGCGGGTCCGCCCGCGGACGGGAGGGAGCGGGTATGGTCGTCGGCAGGGTGGTGCTGGCCGGAGCGCCGCTGGGGAACCCGGGCGACGCCTCCGACCGGTTGCGGAAGCTGCTCGCCACCGCCGACGTGGTCGCGGCCGAGGACACCCGCAAGCTGGCCCGGCTCGCCCAGGACCTCGGCGTCACCGTCACCGGCCGGGTCGTCTCCTACTTCGAGGGCAACGAGCAGCGGCGTACGCCGGAGCTGGTCGCCGCGGCCCGCGACGGTGCGGTGGTCGCCCTGGTGACCGACGGCGGCATGCCGGTGGTCTCCGACCCGGGCCACCGACTGGTCGCCGCCGCGTACGAGGCGGGGGTGCCGGTCACCGCGGTGCCGGGGCCGAGCGCGGTGGTCACCGCGCTGGCGTTGTCGGGGCTGCCGAGCGACCGGTTCTGCTTCGAGGGCTTCCCGCCGCGCCGCGCCGCCGCCCGTCGCCGGTGGTACGCAAGCCTGGCCGAGGAACCGCGCACCCTGGTCTTCTTCGAGGCGCCGCACCGGCTGGTGGAGAGCCTGCGGGATCTCGCCGACGCGTTCGGCGCCGACCGGCCGGCGGCGCTGTGCCGGGAGCTGACCAAGACGCACGAGCAGGTGCTCCGGGGTACGCTCGGCGAGCTGTGCGCCCGGGCGGAGGCCGAACAGCTGCGCGGTGAGGTGACCCTGGTGGTGGCCGGCGCCCCGCAGGCCGGGCCGCCGCTCGAGGGGCTGCGGGAGGCGGTGGCCGCCCGGGTGGCCGTGGGGCTCTCGCACCGGGACGCGGTGGCCGAGGTGGCCCGCGAGTACGGCGTCAGCCGTCGCCGGCTCTACCAGCTCACCCTGCCCGACGAGTGACTCCGCTTCTCGACGACAACTTCGCCGCAGTTGTCGTCCGGGGAGCCTCTCAGGCGACAACTTCGCCGCAGTTGTCGCGCTCAAGGCGCGTACGGCGACAACTTCGCCGCAGTTGTCACCGGAGGGCGCCCTCATGCGACAACGTCGCCGCAGTTGTCGCGGAGGTCAGGCGGCCGGGGCGAGGGCGCGGACCACCTCGGCGACCGGCCGGCCGGTGGGCACCAGCGCGAGCACCGGGGTGGTGATCCCGGCCTCCCGGTACGCGACGATCCGCTCCCGGCACGCCTCGGGCCTACCGTGCACCACCAGGTCGTCGACCACCTCGTCCGGGATGGCGGCCAGCGCCCCCTTGCGGTCACCGGCCTGCCACGCCTCCCACATCGGCGCGAGCAGCTCACCCCGGCCCAGCCACTCGTGGTACTTCCGGTAGACGTCCACGGTGAGGTACGCGGCGATCAGCGGTCGGGCGATCGCCCGGGCCCGCTCCGGGTCCTCCTCGGGGACCACGAAGATCCGGGCGACGATCTCCTTGCCGGGACCGGCCGCGTGCACCTCGCCGGCGACCTGGGCGACGTCCTGGGGCGCGAGCCAGTTGAGGATCGCCCCGTCGGCCTCGCGGCCGGCCAGCCGTAGCATCCCCGGCCGCAGCGCCGCCACGAACAGCTGCGGCGGCTGCTGCGGCACCAGCTGCAACCGGAACCCGTCGACCGCGAACGTCTCGTACGTCTCGGTGACCTTCTCGCCGGTCAGCGCGGCCCGCAGGAACCGCAGCGTGTCGCGGACCCGGGCGTACGGCTTGTCGAACGGCAGCCCGTTCCACCGGCGCACGATGATCTCGGTGGAGGTGCCCAGCCCCAGCACCACCCGGCCGGGTGCGGCGTCGGCGAGCGCGGCCACGCTCTGGGCGAGAAGCGCCGCGCCCCGGGTGAACACCGGCACGATCGCGGTGCCCAGCCGCAGGGTCGGCGCCCAGGCGGCGGCGAGCGCCAGCGGAGTGAACGCGTCGGCGCCGGCGGACTCCGACGACCACACGTCGGTGTAGCCAAGGTCCGCCAGGCTCGTCAGCAGCTCGCGGTGCTCGGCCAGCGGTACGCCGGAGAACGGAACAGTGATGCCGAACCTCACCGGCGGTATGTTACTGACGAGTTAGCTTGTGGACCAGCCCACACGCGACTTTCGGCGGCGACCACGACGCGGCAGGAGGCGGCGCATGGTGCAGGTGGACGGCGCGGTGGCGGTGATCACCGGCGGCGCGAGCGGCATCGGCGCGGCGCTGGCGCGGCGGCTGGCCGCCGAGGGCGCCTCCGCGGTGGTGGTGGCCGACATCGATGGCGAACGCGCCGCCGCCGTCGCCCATGACCTGCCCGACGGGGTCGGCCGGTCGCTGGTGCTGGACGTCGCGGACGAGCCGGCGGTCGTCGACGCGGTGGCGCGCATCCACCGCGAGGTCGGGCCGGTGGACATCTGGTGCTCCAACGCCGGGGTGGCGGGCAGCCGCGGGCTCGGCGACGACGAGGACTGGCAGCGGTGCTGGCGGCTGCACGTACACGCCCACGTGCTGGCCGCCCGGCACGTGCTGCCCGGGATGCTGGCCCGCGGCCGCGGCCACCTGATGGTCACCGCCTCCGCTGCCGGACTGCTCACCGAGGTGGACGCCGCGCCGTACGCGGTGACCAAGCACGGCAGCGTGGCGATCGCCGAGTGGCTGGCGATCCGGTACGGCGGTGGCGGGGTGAGCTTCTCCTGTTTGTGCCCGCAGGGGGTGGACACGCCGATGCTGGCCGCCGCCCCGGCCGACTCGGCGACCCGGGCCGCCGGCCCGGTGATCCGCCCCGAGGAGGTGGCGGACGCGGTGGTCGCCGCCTGGCGAAAGGGGCGGTTCCTCATCCTGCCCCACCCCGAGGTGGCGGTGTACGAGCAGCGCCGGGCCGCCGACCGGGACCGGTGGATCGCGGCCATGCGCCGGTTCGTCCGCCGGTGACACCGGGCGCCCGGGGCGCCCGGGACGTCAGCCATGCGACCCGCAGGTGACGTTCGGTGAAGTCGGGCGGACACGTGTGACTAGGCTTGTGCGGCATGAGTCACGTCCTCGCGGCCGTCGCATGGCCCTACGCCAACGGACCCCGGCACATCGGGCACGTCTCCGGGTTCGGCGTGCCCTCCGACGTGTTCGCCCGCTACATGCGGATGGCCGGTCACGACGTGCTCATGGTGTCGGGCACCGACGAGCACGGCACCCCGATCCTGGTGCAGGCCGAGCAGGAGGGGGTGACCGCGCGGGAGCTCGCCGACCGGTACAACCGGGTGATCGTCGAGGACCTGGTCGGGCTCGGCCTGTCGTACGACCTGTTCACCCGGACCACCACCCGCAACCACTACGCGGTGGCGCAGGAGCTGTTCCCGGTCGCCCACCGCAACGGCTACCTG
>CAZSNW010000105.1:5668-9167 GCA_964608245.1 uncultured Micromonosporaceae bacterium | reverse complement strand
TGTCCCGCTTGACGGCCGCCAGGTCGAGGGTCTTGAACTCCTCGGCGTAGTTGAAGTCCGGGCCGTAGGGGTTCGAGGCCGGGTGGTGCTTGGCGAGGATCTTGAGGTTGAGCCGGTTGGGCCACCACCGCTGGTTGGGGTCACCCTGGGTGGGGTGCGGCGCGCGACCGTTGGCGACCGGGCAGCCCGACTGGGCGCCGGCGGCCGCCTCGGAGACGGCGGCGTCGTGCTTCTCGGACATGCGGTTCCTTCCGTGACGTCGCGGATCAGGCGTCATCAAGCAGAGGCCCGCCGTCGCCCCCGGGACGGCGGACGAGGTGACCACGCCGGTCGGCCGGGGCCGCGTCCCGGAACCGGTCGGGGCGGCGGATCCGGGCGGCGGGCATACCCGCAGTCTCGCCCGTTTTCTGGAATGAGTCAAGAACAGCGGTTCGGCCGTCGGCGAAGCGTCGCCCCGGGGTGCGACGGGCGCACCCGCGGTAGCCGTACCACACCCGTGCGTGCGCACGACGGCCCCGCCGGTGGGGCGGCCCGCCGGTCCGAGCGTGCCTCACCACCGCGGGCTGGGAGCGACGGTGGGCACGTCGACCCGGTGGCGTCGGGGAGTAACCTGGGCGTGGGCCGCTAGCTCAATTGGCAGAGCAGTGGACTTTTAATCCATTGGTTCAGGGTTCGAGTCCCTGGCGGCCCACCCGGGTAACTGTCACGGCCACGGATCGGTCGCCGACACGGCATCCTTGGTCCAAATTCGGTCAGACGTGGCCGTCCACCAGTGAACGGGTGACCGCGGCGAGGCTGCGACGGACGTGCCGGCGGGTCTCCTCGGCCGCCCGGTCCGGGTCACCGTCGCGGATCGCCTTCACGATCGCCACGTGCTCGTCGACGGTGTCGGCCAGTCGCATCGGGACCTTGGCGGCCACCTTCCGGGCGCGGCGGATCTGCGCCCACACCTCGGCGAGCGCCGCGGCGAGCCGCGCGTTGCGCGCCATCCGCACGATGGCCGCGTCCATCTTCGCCATGACCGCGTAGTACGACGCCTCCTCACCGGCGGCGAGCCGTTCCCGTTCGTTGTCGAGTTCCTCGATGATCTGATCGAGCTCAGCGCGCGCGTTGTCGTCGACCGACTCGGCGGCCAACCGGGCGGCGTGGCTCTCCAACGCCTCGCGCATCTGATAAAGCTCCACAATGTCGGGAACCGAGATTTCGGAGACGAACGCTCCGCGCCCCGGATACTGGCGGACCAGGCCCTCCCGAGCGAGCCGGCCCAGCGCCTCGCGGATCGGCGTCCGGCTGACCCCGAGCTTGGCCGAGAGCTCCGTCTCGGCGAGCGGCGTCCCCGGAGGCAGTTCGAGGTCGAGCACCATGGCGCGCAGCTTCTCGTAGGCGTACGCGCCCGCGCCAATTCCGCGGGAAGCCTTCCTCGTCTTCATGGAGACCTGCCGAGGTTGAGAAAACCCAATAGGTCCATCATATAGGCACAGGGAAACACGCCGGCACAGCACGGTAACCGTGCCGGAACGCGTGTCGACCGGTCGGGATCCGGTGTTCTCCTTCAGTACCAAGTTCTACTTACCGATGCGGTGTCGCCTACCCGACAATGCGCAAACGCAAGCGCCGTGGCCGGATATCCATCCGATGGCGCGCCGCCCACGACCGCCCGCGGAGCGCCGCACCGACCTGTGTGGTCGGTGCGGCGCCAGCCTTCCGGGCACCGACCACGAAGGTGCGAGGCCCACCCCCGGTGGCTACTGGGTGCGCAGCTCGGTCACGTCCGTGCTGGCGCGCAGGAACAGCAGCCCGATCGCAACCGTGACCGCCACCGCGACCAGCGCCACCCCACCGAGCTGCGCCAGCTCGGCGTACGGGACCGGGACCGCCCGGACCACCTCCGGGATGTCCGTCGCCTGCATGAACGGTGAGTCGATGTCCTCGCACAGCCGCCAGTCGTCGACCGTGCACGTGTAGACCGTCTCACCGCCGCGCCGCTCCTCCCGGGCCAGCGACCGCGGCAGCGCCACACCCACCGCGAGCGCGAGCAGCACGGCCGGCGCGACCGGTACCAGCGTCTGCAACCCGACCACGCGCGCCAGCACCCGCCGCGGCACGCCGGTGGCCACCATCGCGGCGTACGCGCGGCGGCGCGAGACCAGACCGTCCACCAGGTGGACGAGCAGGCCGAACGCGGCGACGGCCAGCCCGACGGTCACCGCCGCGTCCACCAGGTCCAGTGAGCTGAAGTAGAAGCTGCGGTCGATCGGGACGTGCTCGAAACCCTGGGCCTCCGCCGACAGGCGATTGGCCTCGTCCTCCGCCTCGAACCCGGCCGTGAACCACGCCCTGACCGCGGCCGCGCCGGCGCCGAACACCACGCCGGCCAGCACCGCCGCGAGCACCCGGCTGCCCGACCACGGATCCGCGATCAGCCGGCGCGCGGCCACCAGAGTGGCCGGCCCACGGGCGACGCGGTGCAGCAGCCGGCCGGTGGCGTACGAGATCCACGTGGTGCCGCCCACCACGCCGACAAGCGCCACCAGCCCGCCACCGCCGAGCATCGCCAGGAACATCCACTCGGGCATCACCTGGTCGCGGGCGGCGTACGCCCGACCGAGCGGCTCGACCGCCGCGAACGCCGCGACGCCGGCGACGATCGCGACCCCCGGCCACACCCCCGGCGGCCGGGTGCGCTCGCGCCCCACCACCCCGAACGGGGTGAAGGTCACCCGCCGCAGCAGCAGGGTGGCGAACAGGGCGGCCAGCGCGGGCAGCCCGAGCGCGACGACGGCCAGCGTCCCGGCCGGTGGCACCGTGTCGGTGGGCAGCGGCAGCCGGCCGTCCGGCGCCGGCCGGTGCAGGAGCACCCGTCCCACCGCGTACACCGCGAGTCCCAGGACGGTACCGGCCGCAGCGGCCAACCCGGTCTCCGTCACCACGATGGCGGCCACCTGCCGCGGCGTGGCGCCGGTGAGCCGGAGCTGGGCGAGCCGCCGGTCGCGGGCCGGGGCGCCCAGCCGCGCGGTCTGGCCGGCCAGCGCCAGCACCGGGATGCACAGCAGCACCAGTGCGAGCGCCACCCCGGGCCGCAGGCCGGGCTCCACCAGGAGGTTGTGGGTGTACTGGAACGCGTACCCGGGCCGCTCGCCGAAACGGTCCGCGAACCGCGGGTCGGGGCGGATCGCGAGAACGGTGGCGGCGGCCAGTGCGGCGAGCATCGCCAGGGCGGTGGCGAGCGCGGTGAGCACCACCCGGGCGGTGTCGGTGCGGGTGCCGGCGAACGCCAGCCGCAGCAGCGTCGCGCCGCTCACGACACCACCGTCCGGGTGCCGACGAGCCCCAGGCCCGTCGGGTCCACCGCGCCGTCGCGCAGCACGATCTCCCGGTCGGCGTACCCGGCGACCCGGGCGTCGTGGGTGACGAGCACCACCGTGGTCTGCGTCTCGCGGGCCAGCTGCACCAGCAGGCCGAGCACCTGTTCGCCGGCGAGCGAGTCGAGCGACCCGGT
>CAZSNW010000105.1:0-5568 GCA_964608245.1 uncultured Micromonosporaceae bacterium | reverse complement strand
CCGGCGACGAACAGCGCCACCAGGACCTTGGCGACGAGCGCGCCGGCGACGTGCGGCAGGGGCGGCTCGACCGAGTCCAGCCACCGCTCCAGCTGCTGACGCCCGGCGTCGGTGAGCCGGTAGAAGGTGCGGTCGGGGCCGCCGGCGCGCTCGGTGCCGACGGGTTCGACCAAACCGTCCCGGGCCAGCCGTTCGAGGGTGGCGTAGACCTGCCCGTACGGCAGCGGCTTGGCGAGCGGCAGCCGCTCGTCGTGGGACCGCTTGAGGTCGTAGCCGTGCCGCGGTTCGTCCGCGAGCAGGCCGAGGAGGACGTAGGGGGTCACCGACACCGTCGCCACGGTGGCAATTATTCACTGAGTGAATAGTTGCCGTCAAGCGACCCCGGGTCGTGTCGCGGTGTGTCGCGGTTGCCGACGGCGGGGCGCGACCCGGCGCCGGCGGGGATCAGTCGGCGGTCGCCTTGCCCAGGTACTCCCCGGTGCGGGTGTCCACCTTGATCCAGTCACCCTGCTTGATGAACAGCGGCACCTGGATCTGGTAGCCGGTGGAGAGGGTGGCGGGCTTGGTGCCGCCGGTCGCCCGGTCGCCCTGCACGCCGGGCTCGGTGTACGTCACCTCGAGCTTGGCCGACGCGGGAAGCTCCACGTACAGCGGCGTCCCCTCGTGGACCGCCACCGTGACCTCCTGCGACTCCAGCATGAAGTGGGCGGCGTCCCCGACCGTGGCCTCCGGGATGTGGATCTGGTCGTAGGTCTCCAGGTCCATGAAGACGAACTGGTCGCCGTCCCGGTACAGGTACTGCATCTTCCGCTTGTCGACCGAGGCGACCTCCACGCGTACGCCCGCGGCGAGCGTCTTGGCCAGCACCCGGCCGGTGACCACGTTGCGCAGGGTGGTGCGGACGAACGCGGCACCCTTGCCCGGGTTGACGTGCTGGAACTTGACGACGGTCCACAACTCTCCATCGAGCTTGAGAGTCATGCCGTTCTTGAGGTCGTTGGTGGTCGTCACGGTGTTCTCAATCCCATGGTCGACGTGGCGGTCCCTGGAACCCGCCCATCGTAGCGGAATCCCCACCCCGCGCCCGCGGCGCAGGCGGCGGCTGCGCAGGCCGTGGTCGGGGTGGAAGCCGCCTCACCACGCGCCGCTGACGTCGGTGGCCCGGACCCGCCGCTGCCGGTACAGCTCGGCCATGACGATGCCGGCGGCCACCGAGGCGTTGAGGCTCGACACCCCGGGGGTGCCGCCCGCGATCCGGACCAGCTGGTCGCAGAACTCCTTGGTACGCCGTCGCAGCCCTCCGCCCTCCGCGCCGATGACGATCGCGGTCTTGGCGTCGAACTCGACCTCGGTCAGCTCCCTGTCCCCGCGCTCGTCGAACCCGTAGATCCAGAACCCGTGCTCCTTGAGCTGCTCCAGGGTCCGGACCAGGTTGGTGACCCGGAACAGGTTGACGAACTCAGTGCCGCCCACCGCGATCCGGGTGACCGTCTCGTCGACGTCCGCCGCCCGGTTCTTCAGCCACACCACCCCGTCGATGCCGTAGAAGGCGGCGGTGCGGATGATGCTGCCGAAGTTCTGCGGGTTGGACAGCTGGTCGAGCACGACCACGGAGGCCTCGTCGCCGAGCCGGTCGAAGTCGTACTCGGTGAGCACCGGCAACGGGTCGCAGACGACGAAGATCCCCTGATGCTTCTCGTCCTCGTACAACCCGCCGAGCCGCAGGAACTCGCCGGAGCGCACCAGCTCCGGTTCGACCCCGGCCCGGCGCGCCAGGTCGACGAACTCCTGCAGGTGGCGGGCGGCCCCCTCCCGCATGATCAACCGTCGGACCGACTCCGGTCGGGACAGGAAGACCGCGCGGACCGAGTGTTTGCCGAAGACGATCCGCGCCTCGGGGTGGTGCTTCGCCGCCGCGGGCGGGCGCGGTCGCCGGCTGAAGTCGATGCGCACGTCACCTTCCCTGGGTGGGCGGACAGCCCCGGCTGAGCGGGGCGGC
Organism: uncultured Micromonosporaceae bacterium; assembly: GCA_964608245.1. Classification (GTDB taxonomy): domain Bacteria; phylum Actinomycetota; class Actinomycetes; order Mycobacteriales; family Micromonosporaceae; genus Natronosporangium. Next base: position 3,569 of record CAZSNW010000105.1, on the reverse strand, counting down.
CGGTACCGGGGCCGGGACCGGAGAAGTATAGGTCACCGCCGGGCTCCGCCTACCGCGTCCGACGGCTCCGTCCAACCCGTTCGGCGTACCGACGTCGTGACCCGTTCGGCGTACCTGGCCGCGTGGTTCGACGAGGTTCGCTCCGGTGAGTGACGACAGCGACCCGCTCCGCGGGCAGACTGGTAATCCACCGCTGCCCCCACCGGGAGGTCACATGGCGGTCATCGAGCCACGGTCGGCGTGGAACGCCCGACCTCCACGCGCAGTGACACCCAGACCGCTGTCCTATTTCCGGGGCATCCGGGTGCACCATTCCGGTGGAAACGCCTCCGCGACCGTCCGGGACATCCAGAACTGGGACATGGACAACAAAGGGCTGGTCGACATCGGCTATTCCTACGTCATCCGTGACGGTCGCATCTTCGAAGGTCGCGGAACCAACCATCCGGCGCACGACTCCATCAACGACACGTTCGGCGTCTGCGTCATCGGCACCTACACGAACCGGCTGCCGTCGGCGGCGGACCTGGACGCGCTCGTCGACTGCATCCGCGAACTGCGACGCATGACCGGTCGGAAGCTGCCGGTCGACGGGCACCGGGACGTGGCGCAGACCGCCTGCCCGGGCGACGCCCTCTACCGCCACCTGCCGGAGATCCGACGTCGAGCCGACGAGGAGGACGACGACATGCCCACGCCCGAGGAGATCTGGACCTTCCGCCGCAAGTGGACTCACAACCTGTACCGGGACTGGAACCTCCGGGCGGACGGGTTCCGGATGGTGACGCTGCTGCAGGACGCCTACGCCTGGTCCCGCCGAAGCGGCGAGCGCACCGCCGCGGTCCTGGCGCAACTGGAGAAGCTCAGCGGGCAGGTGGCCGCCCTGGTCGCCGCGCAGGCCGGTAAGGACGTCCGGCAGCTGATCGAGCAGCAGGCCGTCGAGGCGCTGGAGCACCGGCGTCAGGTCGCGGCGGACCTGGCGGCCCGGCTGGAGGCGGCCGAGGCGGAGCGGGCCGAGCTGATGGAGCTGGTACGCCAGGCCGACGAGGGCAGGCTGGCGGCCGAGGAGGTGGTGCGGCTGATCGGCCAGCGGCTCGCCGTCCCGCCCGTCCCCGCTCCGTCCGCCGAGGCCGACGGCGCGGCCACCGCCGTCGCGGCCGTCACCGACGAGGGCGACTGACCACACCGACGGGCGCGGGCGTCACCACGGGTACGCCCTCGACCACCGATTGTTCAGTTTTTTCTGAGTTCAGGATTCCGTGTACAGTACGCTCGTGCGTACGGTCGCGGATCGAGCCCAGGTGCTCTCGCGCTTCGGCCACGCGTTGTCCGACCCGACCCGGTCCCGCCTGCTGCTGGCGTTGCGGGACGGCCCGGCGTACCCGTCGGACCTGGCCGACCGGCTCGGAGTGTCACGGACGAACCTGTCCAACCATCTGGCGTGCCTGCGCGGGTGCGGGCTCGTGGTGGCGGTCCCGGAGGGTCGCCGGGTCCGCTACGAGCTGGCCGACCGGCGGCTGGCCCACGCGCTGGACGACCTGCTCGCGCTCGCGCTCGCCATCGACCCGGACCGGGTGTGCCCGGCCGACGCCGTCGGGGGCTGCGCGTGACCGCCCCGGCGCAGACCCGGCCGTCGGCCGCACCCGTCCCGTCCGACGCCCGGCGCGCGGTGCTCCGCCGCCGCATCCGCCTGCTCGTGGCGGCCACCATCACCTACAACACCGCCGAAGCGGTGGTGGCGCTCACCGCCGGCACCGTGGCGTCGTCGATGGCGCTCATCGGGTTCGGCCTCGACTCGGTGATCGAGGTCGCGTCCGCCGCGGTGGTGGCGTGGCAGTTCGCCGCCGCCGACCCCGCCCGGCGGGAGCGGACCGCGCTGCGGCTCATCGCGTTCTCGTTCTTCGCCCTCGCCGCGTACGTCACCGTGCAGACCGTCCGCGCGGTGCTCGTCGCGGCCGCGCCGGACGAGTCCCCGGTCGGGATCGGGCTGGCGGCCGCCAGCCTGATCATCATGCCGCTGCTGTCGGCGGCCCAGCGCCGGGCCGGCCGCGAGTACGGCTCCGCCGCCGTGGTGGCCGACTCCAAGCAGACCCTGCTGTGCGCGTACCTGTCCGGGGTGCTGCTCGTCGGCCTGGTCGCCAACGCCACGCTCGGCTGGTGGTGGGCGGACTCGCTGGTCGCCCTCGTCATCGCCGGCGTCGCCGTCCGGGAGGGGATCACCGCGTGGCAGGGCAGCAGGTGCTGCTGACCGGCGGCGCTGTGACCGTCAGCCGTTGACCTCCTGCCACGCGCGGTTGACCAGCTCGGCGAACTGGCCCGTGCTGACCGCGCCCGGGATGCCGATGCGCTGGCCGAGGACGGTGAAGGGTACGCCGCGGGCACCCAACCGCACCGCCTCCTGGTGGTCGGCCCGCACCGCGTCGGCGTACCGGTCGGTGGCCAGCACGTCCCGGATCTCCTCGCCCGGGATGCCGAGCTCCTCGCCGAGGCGTACCAGCGTGTCGTGGGCGAACGCCTCGAAGTTGCCGCTGAACACCTCGCGCTGCATGGCGGTGAGGTAGCGCCAGGCCACCCCGTGCTCGGCGCCCAGGTGCAGCAGCCGCAGCATGTCGAAGGTGCTGCTCGCGGGGCGGCGCAGGACGTACGGCAGGCCGTCCGCGGTGGCGAGCATCGCCACCCGCTCCTCCATGATCCGCGCCTGCTCGACCGGGATGTCGAACTTCCGGGCGAGGTACTCCAGGATCGGCACGACCTCGGTGGACGCGCCCGGGTCGAGCTGGAACGTGTGGACCCGCAGGTCGATGCGGGCGGCGTGCGGGGACTGCGCGACCGCCGCCTGCAGACGGTGCTCACCGATGTAGCACCACGGGCAGAGGACGTCGACCCAGATGTCGATCGTGAGCCGCGCGGGCGCGGTGGTCCCGGTCGTCGTCTCCATCCCGGCGTCCCCTTCCGGCACGGTGAACAAGGCCTTCATCACGAGGCTAACGCGGGAAGAGGCTCGCGCCGGCCTCAAACCACCTACGGCCGGCCGTGGATTCCGTCCCATGCCGGTCGTCGGCCCGCCACAGGTACAGCACGAGGGGAAGCTCCTCGATGGTGAAGTCGAACTGCGCCGCCAGCCCATCGATTCGTGCAGTGGTGGGTGCCCCAGCGCATCCACCCCGCCTCGGCCATCGAGCCGCCCGGACTGCCGTGGTCGGCCGTCGGCTGGGGACTCGTGGCCTTTGTGGTCACCACCGTGGTCGGATCGGCGATCCCGGCGATCGTCGCCGCCCGGCTGGACGTGGCCACCGCCCCGGGACTGAACCTCACGGAGACGAGATCCCTGGCAATCCTCTGCCAAGAAGGGTCCCGATCTTGAGCGGCGTCTATGCCGGTGATCGGTGATCTAGGGACCGACCAGCGAAAAGAGTGGCGCGCCCGAAGGGATTCGAACCCCTAACCTTCTGATCCGTAGAGATCGGCAAGCCGGCCCCGTGAGGTCGCACCCGAGGTCAGGGAGCCGAATCTGATCTCGTTCGACCCCCTGCGGCTGGATGCGTTGCTGTACTTTGCTGCTGTACCGA
>CAZSNW010000104.1:0-9192 GCA_964608245.1 uncultured Micromonosporaceae bacterium | reverse complement strand
TGTACCCGGCGATCGCCACGCTGGGCACGCCCCGCCGCCGGCGGGAGGCCCGCTGCACCTCCCGCGCCGTCCGCATGCCGGCGATCTCCCGCTTGAGCTGGGCGATCCGGGTGTGGATGCGGCGCCGGTCCGTCTCCAGCTTGGTCTCACCGGGACCCCGCAGGCCTACACCGCCGGTGCTACCGCCGGCCCGACCGCCGGCCTGCCGCGACAGCGCCTCACCCCACCCGCGCAGCCGGGGCACCAGGTACTGCAGCTGCGCCAGCTCCACCTGGGCCTTGCCCTCCCGGCTGCGCGCGTGCTGGGCGAAGATGTCGAGGATCAGGGCGGTCCGGTCGATGACCTTCACCCCGATCCGCTCCTCCAGGTTCCGCAGCTGGCCGGGGGAGAGTTCACCGTCGCAGATCACGGTGTCCGCGCCGGTGGCGACCACGACGTCCCGCAGCTCCTCCACCTTGCCGCGGCCGATGTAGGTCGCCGGGTCGGGCCGGTCCCGCCGCTGGATGAGGCCCTCCAGCACCACCGACCCGGCGGTCTCGGCCAGCGCCGCGAGCTCGACGAGGGAGCTCTCCGCGTGCGCGGCGTCGCCGTCGGTCCACACCCCGACGAGGACCACCCGTTCCAGGCGCAGCCGGCGGTACTCGACCTCGGTGACGTCGGTCAGCTCGGTCGACAGGCCCGGCACCCGGCGCAACGCGTAGCGGTCGGCCAGGTCGAGGTCACCGCGGGTCTGGGGTTCCTCCGGCGGTTGCCAGCCGTCCACCGACACGGTCCAGGTCTGCTTCCGCACGCGGCGCCTCCCGTCCACGGTCCCGTCGACCGTACCGGTCCTCATGGTGGCACGGTGACCGCGCGTCACGCACCGTCATTCCGCCGGGGTGCCGGGGCGGTGCCGCGCGGCGACGTCCCCGGGCCGCAGCGCAGCCAGGTCCACGGTGCCGTGCGCCACCAGCACCGCCGGGCCGGAGAGCGCCGCCTCCCCGGCGGTCAGCGAGACGGTGAGCCGGCCACCGGGCACCTCCACCGCCACCACCCCGGCCGGCCGCTCCAGCCGGTGCAGGTGGGCGGCGGCGGCCGCCACCGCGCCCGAGCCGCACGACAGGGTCTCCCCCACCCCCCGCTCGTAGACCCGCATCCGCAGGTACGCGTCGGCGTCCACCGCCGGCTGCGGGTCGACCAGCTCCACGTTCACCCCGTGCGGGAAGGCGGCCGGGTCGGTCACCGGCGGGCGGGTGAGGTCCAACGCCGCAAGCGCCGTGTCCTCCGGCACCGGGCACACCAGGTGCGGGTTGCCGCAGTCCACCGCCAGCCCCTCCAGCTCCCGGCCGGCCACCCGGGCCCGCTGCGGTCCCAGCACCTGCACCCGACCCATGGTCGCGGTCACCACGTCGTCGCCCACCAGCGTCGCGACCGGACCGGCACGCGTACCCACGACGGTCTCCGCCGGCGCCCATCCGCGGGTGACCAGGAACCGGGCGAAGACCCGGATGCCGTTGCCGCAGGTCTCGGCGAGCGAGCCGTCGGCGTTGCGGTAGTCCATGAACCACTCGGTGTCCGCCACCGCCGCCGCGACGGACCCGGTGAGCGCGCCGTCCCCGGTTGCCGCCGCCACCGCCGCGGTACGCACGACCCGCAGCACCCCGTCGCCGCCCAGGCCGAACCGGCGGTCGCACAGCGCCGCCACCAGCTCCGGCGTGAGGTTCAGCCGGCCGGCCGGGTCCGGCAGGATCACGAAGTCGTTGCCGGTGCCGTGGCCCTTGGCGTACTCGACGAAGCGCACCCGGTCATCATGCCCTGCCTGCGGTGGCCACCGCGCCCGCACCGACGGCGAGCTCCACCGCGTGGTCGACCAGGTCGGGGCGGGAGGCGTCCAGCCACACCAGCCGGTCGTCGCGGCGGAACCACGCCCGCTGCCGGCGGACGAACCGTCGGGTGGCGCGGATGGTCTCCTCGTACGCCCCCCGTTCGCTGATCCTCCCGTCGAGGTACTGGAGCACCTGGTGGTAGCCGAGCGCGGCGCGGGCGGTGCGACCGGAGCGCAGCCCCCGGTCGACCAGCCGGCGCACCTCGTCCACCAGGCCGGCGCTCCACATCCGGTCGACCCGCTCGGCGATCCGGTGGTCCACGTCCGGGTGGTCCAGGGCGAGCCGCACCGACGGGTAGACCGCCTCCGGCTTCGGCAGCGTTGCGCGGAACGGCCGGCCGGTGATCGTCACCACCTCCAGGGCGCGGACGATCCGGCGGCCGTTGGTGGGCAGGATCGCCGCGGCCGCCTCCGGGTCGACCGCGGCGAGCCGTTCGTGGAGCCGCTGCGGGCCGACCCGGGCGAGCTCCTCCTCCAGCGCGGCGCGCACCGCCGGGTCGGTGCCGGGGAAGTCCAGGTCGTCCAGGACCGCCTGCACGTACAGCCCGGAGCCGCCGACCAGCACCGGTACCCGGCCACGCCGGCGGATGTCGTCCACCGCCTCCCGCGCCAGCCGCTGGTAGACGGCGACGCTGGCGGTCTCGGTGACCTCCCAGATGTCCAGCACGTGGTGGGGCACGCCGCGACGTTCGGCGGGTGACAGCTTGGCGGTGCCGATGTCCATGCCCCGGTACAGCTGCATGGAGTCGGCGTTGACCACCTCGCCGCCCAGCCGCAGGGCCAGCGCCACCCCCAGTTCCGACTTGCCGGTGGCGGTGGGCCCCACCACCGCCACCACCGCGGGTCCGCTCACCGGGCCGTCCAGGAGGCCACGAAGTACGCCACCCCGTAGGGCGCGGCGTCGTAGAGCAGCTCACCGGCGAACGTGCGACCGTCCGCGGCCACCGCCCCGGCCAGCACCTGCCACGGGGCGCGGCCGGCGGCCCCCAGCTCGGCCGAGAGCACCGGGTCCAGCCGCAGCAGCGCGTCCGGGTCGGCGGCCGCGAGCGCGCCCGCGACCGCGGCGTCGTACGCCGGTGCCCGCGGGTCGTCGTAGCCGGGTGCGCGTACCCCCCGGCAGATCGACCCGTCGCCGAGCACGAGCAGCGCCAGTGGCCGGGGGTCGGCGGCCAGCCCCTCCCCCAGGGCGGCGCACTCGTCCGGCGGCGCCTCCGACGGCACCGCGACCGGCTGCCAGTCGGTGACCCCGGCACGCTGGAGCAGCCACCGCCCCACGAGCAGGCTCAGCGGCATGGGCGCGGGCACGTCCACCGGCACGGGTACGCCCCAGGGGGCGAAGTCCGCGTGGGTGCGGCCCGGGTCGGCGACGCCGACCGCCACCACGGTGGCCGCGCCGGCGCGCGTCAGCTCGACCACCACCCGGTCGCAGGCCGCACGCAGGTCGTCGAGCTCACCGGCGGCCCCGGCGGCGAGCTCCGGCACGAGCACCGGCGGGTGCGGGCACACCGCCGCCGCCACGATCACCCACGCCTCCTTCGTACGCCGACCTTCTCGCCGACCGGGGGCACGGACGCCCCGGAACGGTATTGGTCACCCGTCCACCTTAGTTGCCGTGAGAGCCGGGACACCGTATGGTTACGGTCCGCCATAGCCTCTCGACGACCTCTGGGGCGCGCCTGTGACAATGCCAGGGAGCCCACGCGGGAGAGCACGGCGAAGGCCGCGCGCCAACCGCCACCGGGAAGGCAGGGATGCGCAGATGAGCGACTGGACGCGCTTCGGTCGGGTCGACGCGGACGGTACGGTCTGGGTCAAGACCGCGACCGGTGAACGGGCGGTCGGCTCCTGGCAGGCGGGCCCCCCTGAGGAGGGGCTGGCCCACTTCGCCCGCCGGTTCGAGGATCTGGTCGTCGAAGTGGATCTGTTGGAAAGCCGACTCTCCTCCGGTGTCGGCGACCCGTCCCAGACCGGCGCGAGCATCCGCCGCCTGCTCGCCTCCCTGCCGGAGGCGGCGGTCGTCGGGGACGTCGACGGCCTGACCGCCCGACTGGAGAAGCTCGCCGCCATGGCGGACGAGCGCGCCGAGGCGGCCCGGCAGGCGAGGGAGGCGGCCCGCGCCGAGGCGGTGGCGCGCAAGACGGCGCTCGTGGAGGAGGCGGAGAAGATCGCCGCCGAGTCGACCTCCTGGAAGGCGGCCGGTGACCGGCTGCGGGAGATCCTCGAGGAGTGGCGCACCATCCGCGGGGCCGACCGGAAGACCGACGCGGAGCTGTGGCGGCGGTACGCGGCGGCCCGGGACGCGTTCGCCCGCCGCCGCGGTGCGCACTTCGCCAGCCTGGACGCGGCGCGCAAGGAGGCGCAGGCGGTCAAGGAGGAGCTGGTGGCGGAGGCCGAGTCGCTGGCCGACTCCACCGACTGGAACGGCACCGCCGAGCGGCTCAAGGAACTCATGAACCGGTGGCGGTCGGCGCCGCGGGCCTCCCGGGAGGTCGAGCAGCGGCTGTGGGAGCGGTTCCGGGCCGCCCAGGACGCCTTCTTCACCCGCCGCAGCGAGTACTTCGCCGCCCGCGAGGCCGAGCACAAGGAGAACCTGCGCACGCGGCAGGAGCTGGTCGCCGAGGCGGAGGCGCTGGACATCGAGACCGACCCGCGGGCCGCGCAGCAGAAGCTGCGGGACATCATGTCCCGCTGGCACGCGGCCGGGCGGGTCCGGCGGGACGCGCTGGCGCCGTTGGAGCGGCGGCTGCGCGCGATCGAGGAGGCGGTCCGCGAGGCCATGGACAGCGCGTGGCGGCGTACCTCGCCCAAGGAGAGCCCGCTGCTGGCGCAGATGCGTGGCCAGGTGGCCGAGGCCGAGGAGCGGCTGCGCCGGGCCAGGGCCGCCGGTGACGAGAAGCGGATCGCCGAGGCCGAGCGCGCGCTGGAGAGCAAGCGCCGGGTGCTGGAGCTGGCCGAGCAGGCCGGCTAGGCCGACCGCGGCGGGCCGACCGTCGGCATCCCCAGCGGCACACCCGCCGGCCGCACCCCGGCCTCGTACGCGTCCCCGGCCCGGGTACGGCGGTGGGAGACCACCGGATCGTCGGCGATCAGGTGGTGCGGCGCGGCCCGGGTGACCACGGTCTTGACCACGTCGCCGGGCCGGATCGACGGGTCGCCGCGGAAGTGGACCAGCCGCCCGTCCCGGGCGCGGCCGGACATCCGGCCGGTGACCGCGTCCTTGCGCCCCTCCCCTACAGCCACCAGCACCTCCACCTCGGTGCCGACCAGCCGCTGGTTCTCTGCCAGGGTGATCTCCTCCACCAGCGCGACCAGCCGCTGGTAGCGGTCCTGGACCACGTCGGCGGGCACCTGGTCGGCCATGGCGGCCGCCGGGGTGCCGGGGCGCGGCGAGTACCGGAACGTGAACGCGCCGGCGAACCGCGCCTGCCGCACCACGTCCAGGGTGGCCTGGAAGTCCTCCTCGGTCTCTCCGGGGAAGCCGACGATGATGTCGGTGGTGATCGCCGCGTCCGGCATCGCCGCCCGGACCCGTTCGAGGATCCCCAGGTACCGCTCGGCCCGGTAGGAGCGGCGCATGCGCCGCAGCACCGCGTCGGAGCCCGACTGCAACGGCATGTGCAACTGGTGGCAGACGTTCGGGGTGGTCGCCATCGCCTCGATGACGTCGTCGGTGAAGTCCCGCGGGTGCGGGCTGGTGAACCGGACCCGTTCCAGGCCCTCGATGTCACCGCAGGCGCGCAGCAGCTTGCCGAACGCGTACCGGTCGCCGAACTCCACCCCGTAGGAGTTGACGTTCTGCCCCAGCAGGGTCACCTCCAGCACCCCGTCGGCCACCAGCGCGCGTACCTCGGCCAGGATGTCCCCGGGGCGGCGGTCCTTCTCCTTGCCGCGCAGGCTCGGCACGATGCAGAAGGTGCAGGTGTTGTTGCAGCCGACCGAGATGGAGACCCACGCCGAGTACGCCGACTCCCGGCGGGCCGGCAGCGTGGAGGGGAACGTCTCCAGCGCCTCCACGATCTCCACCTCGGCCGCCTTGTTGTGGCGCGCCCGCTCCAGCAGGGTCGGCAGCGACCCGATGTTGTGGGTGCCGAAGACCACGTCGACCCACGGCGCCCGGGCGACGATCTCGCCGCGGTCCTTCTGCGCCAGGCAACCGCCGACCGCGATCTGCATGTCGGGGTGCTCCCGCTTGACCGGGGCCAGCAGGCCGAGATTTCCGTAGAGACGGTTGTCGGCGTTCTCCCGGACCGCGCAGGTGTTGAACACCACCACGTCGGGGACCCGGCCCTCCTCCGCACGGACGTAGCCGGCGCTCTCCAGCAGACCCGCGATCCGCTCGGAGTCGTGCATGTTCATCTGGCAGCCGAACGTGCGGACCTCGTAGGTCCGGACGGGCGCGTCGTCGGTCGTGGCGTCGGGTGCCGTGGCGGTGGTGTCGGTCTTGGTCATCGCGTCTTCAGGGTAGCCGCCGGTCACGATGGGGTACGCCCTGCGGCACCCCGGGTCAGCGGACGGTCTCGGTGGCGCGGACCTCGCGGATCACCGTCACCCGGATCTGGCCGGGGAACGTCAGCTCCTCCTCCAGCTGCTTGGCCACGTCGCGGGCGAGCACCGCGGCGCCGATGTCGTCGACCTCCTCCGGCCGGACCATCACGCGGACCTCGCGACCGGCCTGCATGGCGAACACCTTCTCCACCCCGGGCCGGCTGCCGGCGATCTCCTCGATGCGCGCCAGCCGGTTGACGTAGGTCTCCAGGCCCTCCCGGCGCGCCCCGGGTCGCCCACCCGAGCAGGCGTCGGCGGCCTGGGTCAGGACCGCCTCGATGGTCTGCGGCTCGACCTCGTTGTGGTGCGCCTCGATGGCGTGCGCCACCTCCTCCGGCTCCCCGTACCGGCGGGCGAGCTCGGCCCCGATCTTGGCGTGCGAGCCGTCCGCCTCGTGGGTGACGGCCTTGCCGATGTCGTGCAGGAAGGCGGCCCGCCGGGTCAACCGGGCGGTGCGTGCGTCGACCCCCAGCTCCGCCGCCATGATCCCCGCCAGGTGCGCGGTCTCCACCAGGTGCCGAAGCACGTTCTGCCCGTAGCTGGTGCGGTAACGCAGCCGGCCCAGCAACGTGACCAGCTCCGGGTGCAGGTCGGCGATGCCGACCTCCGCCAGTGCCTCGTCGGCCGCGCGCCGGCACAGCTCGTCGACGTCGCGGACGGCCGCCTGGTACGCCTCCTCGATCCGGTGCGGGTGGATGCGGCCGTCGGCGACCAGGCGCTCCAGGGTCACCCGCGCGACCTCTCGGCGGATCGGGTCGAAGCACGACAGCAGCACGGCCTCGGGCGTGTCATCGATGATGAGGTTGACGCCGGTGAGGGTCTCGAAGGTGCGGATGTTACGACCCTCCCGGCCGATGATGCGCCCCTTCATCTCGTCCGACGGCAGGTGCAGGACGCTGACCACGCTCTCGGTGGTCTGCTCGGTGGCCACCCGCTGGATCGCGTCGGCCACGATGCGCCGGGCGCGCTCCTCGCCGGTGCGACGCGCCTCCTCTTCCAGCCGCCGGGCCAGCACCGCCGCCTCGCGCCGGGCCTCCTCCGCCACCGCCGCGACGATCTCCGCTCGCGCCTGCTCCCGGGTGAGGCCCGCCAGCCGCTCCAGCTCCCGGCGGTGGCGCTCCTCCTCCTCGGCCAGGCGGGTCTGCCGCTCGGCCAGCTGAGCCCGCTGCTCCACCAGCGCGGCCTGCTGCTCCATGAGCGCCGCCTGCCGGGCGGCGAGCTGGGCCTGCTGCCGTGAGAGCTCCGCCTGTCGTTCGGACAGCTGCTGCTCGGCCGCGGCCAGCCGCTGCTGCCGCGCCGCCAGCTCGGCCTCCACTTCGGCGATCCAGTCGGGACCGGTACGGGGGGCGCTGTCCGGGGCCGCCACGCCGCCTATCAGACCCCGGACCGCGCCCCGCCCGGGTACCGCGGTGCCGGGCGTCGCACCGACCGCACCGGGCGCCAACCGCGACACCACCCGGTACCCCCACCACAGGCCGCCGGCGACCACCACCACCAGGACCGAGGTGACCGCCAGCAGCGCCCACACCAGTCCGGTCATGGTCCCTCCCTCCCGCGCCGCCTGTCGGGCCGCGGGTGCGGCCCGTCACACCTGTGGTCACGGAGGAGTGTCGACCGGGTGGGCGACCCGGGACGTCACTCGCCGGCAACGCGACCGTCGTCACCACCGGACGGTTGGCCGACCGGCGACGGTGGACCGTGCCGACCCGCCGGGGATGCTCAAGGTGGACCCGTCCACGACGCCGACGGGACGACGGGGCCGGGCCTGACCGGAGCGGCCGCCGCATCCGCGTCGTGCTCACACCGGACGGTGGCTAGGCGTGTTTCGTCATGAGAAGGCTAAGCCTTGATAACGATTCGGTCAAGAGTGCAGGTCACGCGCGGTGTCGTCACACCGGCTCGGCCGGTTCCCCTGACGGGTCGCCGGAGCCGGCGGCGTCGGCCAGCGCGTCGACGTCGATCTGGTCGGCGACCCCGCTGGTACGCGGGTCGGCGGCCATCGCCTCCTTGACCACCCGGTAGGCGAGCGCGGGCGGGTACCCCTTGCGGGCCAGCATCCCCACCAGCCGGCGGACCAGCGTCGGCGGATCCACGTCACCGACCGTGCGCAGCCGCCGCTCCACCAGCGCCCGCGCGGTCGCCTCCTCGGTGTCGCCGTCCAGCTGCGCGAGCGCCTCGCCCACCGTCTCCGGGTCGATGCCGCGACGGCGCAGCTCCGCCCCGAGCGCCCGGCGCGCCAGACCGCGGCCGTGGTGCCGGCTGGTGACCCAGGCCCGGGCGAACGCCGCGTCGTCGATCATGCCGACCTCGGCGTACCGCTCCAGGATCCGCTCGGCCACCTCGTCAGCCACCCCGCGGCGGCGCATGGCCGCGGCGAGTTCGGCCCGGGTACGGGGGCGCACGGCGAGCAGGCTGAGGCAGATCTGGCGCGCCCGCTCCTCCGGGTCCACCGGGTCGGGCTGCGGCACGGCTCCCCGGCCGCCGACGGTGCCGTCGCCGTCGGCGGCGTCGTCGGGATCCTGCGTGGCACGGTCGCGACGGCGACGGGGTGGAGCGGCGTCCCAGCCCCGCCCCGTGCGCCCGCGGCGTCGACCGGACACCGCCTCAGAAGTCGACCGGCGGCAGCGCCTGGCTGCTCTCGTCGGACCGGCCGCGGCCGATGCCGAGCTTCTCCAGCAGCTTCTTCTCGATCTCGGCGGCCACGTCGGGGTTGTCCCGCAGGAAGTTCCGCGCGTTCTCCTTGCCCTGCCCGAGCTGGTCGCCCTCGTAGGTGTACCAGGCGC
>CAZSNW010000103.1:0-9295 GCA_964608245.1 uncultured Micromonosporaceae bacterium | reverse complement strand
GTATTCAAGTGGCCGATCTGACCCATATGACCGACAAGACAGCGCCGCGGGTGACGATCATCCACCACCCGGACGTGCGGCGCATGCTGCTGCTGCAGAAGTCGTACGCCGAGGGCCTGCGCGCCCTGGTCTGCTACGCCGCCACCTGGCAGGACAAGATGTGGACGGCCGACCAGGCCGGTGACGCCGAGGCGTTCAAGGCCGCGGAGCGGATCAACGACCTGCTGCTGCCCATCGTCAAGGGCGTCGGATCCGAGCGGGCCTACGAGCTGCTCGGGCACGAGTCGCTGCAGACCTTCGGCGGCTCCGGCTTCCTGCAGGACTACCCGCTGGAGCAGTACGTCCGCGACTCCAAGATCGACACCCTGTACGAGGGGACGACCGCCATCCAGTCGCTGGACCTGGTCTTCCGCAAGATCGTCCGGGACCAGGGGGTGGCGCTGACCACCGTGGCCAACGAGATCGAGGAGTCGCTCGCGAGCGGCGACGACGCGCTCAAGGAGGAGCGCCAGGCGGTGGCGGACGCGCTGGCCGCGGTCCGCGGGATGCTCGGCGTGATGACCGACTGGCTCATGCGGTCGCAGGCCGGCGAGGAGCGGGAGCTGTACAAGGTGGGGCTGTCCAGCCGGCGGCTGCTGCTGGCCATGGGCGACCTGCTGGTGGGGTGGCTGCTGCTGCGGCAGGCCGAGGTGGCCCGGGCCGCGCTGGCACGCGGCGCGGACGACGCCGACAAGCACTTCTACGAGGGCAAGGTGGCCGCGGCCCGGTTCTTCGCCCGCGAGGTGCTGCCGCGGCTGGACGCCGACCGGCGGGTCATGGAGGGCGCGATGCTCGAGCTGATGGACCTGCCGGAGGAGGCGTTCTGAAGCCCTCGGGCGTCCTGTAGTCTGCGGCGCGCCCGCCGGGGATCGGCGGGCGCGCCGACTTGTCCCGTCAGGCGCGGGCGGTGTGGACCGCGATCAGCCTGGTGCGACCGAGTGCGAGCTCCCGCCACGGGCTTTCCGTCTGGTGCACCACGAGCGTGGCGGTGGGCAGCGTGCCGCGCAGGTCGGCTGCCGGGTCGAGCTCGGCTGCCAGCCGTGAGACGTCCGGGTTGTGCCCGATCAGCAGCACCGTGGTGGCCGCGTCGTCGACCCCGCGGATCGCGGCGAGCAGCGCGGCTGCACCGCCGCGGAAGAGGGCCGGCTCGAAGCGTACGGCCGGCTCGGGCGTACCGTCCGGGTTCCCGGCGGCAGCGAGCCCTTCGGCGACCTGCTGCCAGGTCTCCCGGGTGCGTCGGGCAGGCGAGCAGAGCACCACGTCGGGCCGAGCGCGACCCGCCAGCCACACACCGGCGGCCCGGGCGTCCCGCCGGCCCCGGGCCGACAGCGTCCGCTCCTCGTCGGAGACACCGGCCGGCCAGGGTGCGTGGGCGTGCCGCAGCAGGACCAGGGTGCGTACGGTCATGCAGCCAGCCTCCCCTCACCACGCAACTGCGGCGACGTTGTCGTCGTACCGCGCCGCCTGTCGCCAACTGCGGCGACGTTGTCGTCGTACCGCGCCGCGTGTCGTCAACTGCGGCGACGTTGTCGTCGTACCGCGCCGTGTCGTCAACTGCGGCGACGTTGTGGTTGTGTGGCGCGGCAACGTGGATCGCAGCGCAGCCGGATGAAGATGACTTTAATGTCGCTGTTGAAATTTGAAGTTATCGGCGAAAGACTTTAGAAGTGGACCTGGCTGCGCTCGCGTCCTCGCCCGTCGGCATGCTCGTGCCGATCCGGAGTGAGGCCTCCCGTAACCACCAACCGTACGAGTACCACGCCTTCATACCGGATCCGTTGCCGAGGCAGCCGGACCTCGCGCCGGCGACCCACCACGCGGTCACCCGCGCGGCCACCGCGGTAGCCAGACTCGACGAGGCCTCGAAGCGGCTACCCGACCCGATGCTGCTCGCTCGACCTGCCATCCGCCGCGAGGCGGTGAGCACCTCGGCGCTCGAGGGGACCCACGCGGCGCTTGCCGACGTGCTCGAGGCCGACTTCCTGGAGGACGAGGAGGTCTCGGCGAGCGTGCGGGAGGTCCGCAACTACGTCCAGGCGACCGAGCGCGCCTTCGAGTGGATCAAGGATGGCCGCCCCATCACCATCGGGCTCCTCCGCGAGCTGCACAAGCTCCTCCTCCGGGGTACCCCGGGCGACACGGCCCAGGCCGGCCAGGTCCGGACCATCCAGGTCTACATCGGGCCACACGGCCGGATCGAGGAGTCACGGTTCGTTCCCCCGCCGCCCGGGGACCAGCTCACGGCAGGTCTGGAGGACTGGGAACGGTGGATCAGCCAGACCGACGACCTTCCGGTGCTGGTGCGGATGGCGCTCGGCCACTACCAGTTCGAGACACTCCACCCGTTCCACGACGGCAACGGGCGACTCGGCCGGCTGGTGTGCATCCTCCAGCTCGCCGCCTCGGGGGAGCTGACCTACCCGGTGCTCGACCTGTCGCCGTGGCTCGAGGCGCGGCGTCAGGAGTACCAGGACCACCTGCTGCAGGTAAGCATCACCGGCCGGTTCGATCCGTGGGTCCAGTTCTTCTGTGAGGCGGTCAGGGTACAGGCCGCACGGTCGCTAGAGCGTGTCGACCAGCTCCTGGAGTGGAAGGACGATGCGGTCAGGTCCGTCCGGGCGGAGGGGCTGAGAGGCACCGCCGTGCAGATCACCGAGGACCTCATCGGCTACCCCTTGATCACGGTGAGCCTCGCCGCGGAGATGTACGGAGTCACCTACGTGGCCGCCAACAACGCGATCAAGAGCCTGGTGCGCTGTGGCATCCTGCGGGAGCGGACAGGGCGCCGCTACAACCGGGTCTTCGAGGCACCGGACGTCCTGTCGATCATCGAGGCACGGTGAACGCCGGCACACCACCCGCCCGCTAGGGGCAGTTGACCCACTCCTCGGTGCCGTCGGCGAACACCTGCCGCTTCCACACCGGCAGCCGTGCCTTCACCTCGTCGACGAGCCGCGCGCAGGCGGCGAACGCGTCCGCCCGGTGGGCGGTGGACACCGCGGCAACCAGCGCCACGTCCCCCACTTCGAGCACACCCACCCGGTGGGAGACCGCCACCGCGCGTACCTCGGGCCAGGAGGCGGCCTCGTCGGCGATCTCCTTCAGCACCGCCTCGGCGCTCGGGTGGGCCTCGTACTCGAGCCGGACGACCCGACGGCCGTGGTCGTGGTCGCGTACCACCCCGGCGAACGACACCACCGCGCCCGCGGCAGGGTCCGCCACCGCCCGCTCGTGGGCGGCCACGTCCAGCACGGCGTCGGTGACGGCGACGATCACCCGACCTCCCAGGGCAGCAGCGGCAGCGGCAGCAGCGGCACCTCGTCCCCGGGCCCGGCCCCGGTCCCGGGCGCCACCACGGCGAAGCCTACCGCGCGCGCCAGCCCTCGCAGCATGGCCGAACCGGCGTGCGGGAGCGGGTGGACGGTGCCGTCCGGCGCGTGCCGCACCAGTGCCAGGTGGGTGAACCCGCCCCGGCCTGTGACCGGCGCGCCCAGACGCACCCGGGGCAGTGCGTCCAGTGTCGGCTCGGGCCGCCCCAGCAGCCCGGCCAGTGCCGGCGCCACCAGCGTCACCAGCGCGACCACCGCCGACTGCGGGTTGCCGGGCAGACCGGCGACCAGCGCGGTACGCCCACCCGGCGCCGGTACGCCCGCCAGCAGCATCGGGTAGCCGGGCCGGACGGCCACGGTGTCCACCACGTACTCGGCCCCCAGCTCCGCCAGCGCGGGGTGGAGGTGGTCGACCGGGCCGTGCATGGTGCCGCCGGTGGTGCAGATCAGGTCGGCGCCGGCGGCGATCGCCTCGTGGATGGCGGTGACGTGGTCCTCCAGGGTGTCGGCGACCGGCCCGACCGCCGGCGCGGTGACCCGGGCGCCCAGCCGCCGCAGCCAGCCGGGGATCTGCGGGCCGAGCGCGTCGCGGACCCGGCCGCCACCGGGCAGGCCGGCCGCCAGCAGCTCGTCGCCGAACACGAGTACCCGGGCGGTCGGGGCCGCGCGTACCGCGAGCGTGTCGTAGCCGCAGGAGGCGGCGAGCCCGGCCACCGCGGGGGTGACCACCGCGCCGGCCGCCACCAGCTGCTCGCCCCGGACCGCCTCCTCGCCCGGCTCCCGCCACTCGGGACGCTCCCGCGGGGTGCCGGTGGTCCGTCCGTCCGGGGTGGTGGAGGACTCTTCGACCCGCAGGATCGCGGTGGTGCCGGCCGGCACCATGGCGCCGGTGGCGATCTCCACGCACTCGCCGTCGGCCACAAGGGGCGCGGGTTCGGTGCCGGCGAGCACCCGGCCGGTGACCCGCCACGGGCCGGCGCCCCGGACCGCCCATCCGTCCACCGCGGAGGTGCGGAACGCGGGCAGGTCGGTACGCGCGACCACCGGCTCGGCGAGCACCAGCCCGTCGGTGTCGGCCAGCGGTACCGTCACGGGCTCGGGTGCCGCGTCACGGCCGGCGCGCCAGGCGGCGGCGACCGCCTCCGGCCACGGGACCGGCGTCGGCCGGTGGTCGTCGTCACCGGGGTCGGTCACGCCATCCCTCGCAGCACCAGGGACAGCCGGTCGGCGCCGGAGGCGTCCACGACCACCGGCACCCCCCAGTCCTGGCGGGTCAGGTGGCAGGCGGGGTGTTCGCCCTCGGCGTCGCAGGTGGCCGCCTGGGCCACGACCTGCAGCACCCCCGAGGTCACCGCGCCGTCGAGCACCAGCCGCCGGGTCAGCTCGGTGCTCTCACCGGCGCCTTCGCGCAGCAGCCCGGGCGGCGAGGCGGTCACCTCCAGCCGGATGGGCGGGCCGAACGAGTCGTCCAGCTTCTGGCCCGGCCCGGGCGTGAACACCACCTCGAGTGTCACCTCGCCGGGCGCGAGCACGGTGGCGGGGCGTTCGGTCCGCATCACCATGCCCGGCGCGTGGGCACCGCCCAGCGACACCCGGGTGAGCCGGTGCGCGGCCGACTCGACCACGAGTACCGTGTCCGGGTCGCCGCCGGCGTCGGCCAGGACGTCGCTGGGTTCGGTCAGCCCGGTGGCCACCGTGGTGAGCACGCCGGCCTGCGGGTCGTAGCGGCGCAGCGCCCCGTTGTAGGTGTCGGCCACCAGCACCGTGCCGTCGGGCAGCGCCGCCACCCCCAGCGGGTGCTGCATGCGGGCGCTCTCGCGGTTTCCGTCGGCGTGGCCGAAGTCGAACAGGCCGTGGCCGATCGCGGTGTGGACGGTACCGTTCTCCACCCACCGCAGGGCGCTGGTCTCGCTGTCGGCGATCCACAGTCGCCGGCCGTCGGCACTGGTCGCCAGGCCCGACGGCTGGGCGAAGAAGGCCTCCTGCAACGGCCCGTCCCGCAGACCCTCCACGGTGGTGCCCGCCCACACCCCTGCGGTGCCGGTGACCGGGTCGAACCACCACAGCTGGTGGATGCCGGCCATGGCGACGATCACCCGCCCGTCGTACCAGGCCAGGTCCCAGGGAGAGGACAGGTCGACGGTACGCGCGTCGTGCGCCTCGAAGTCGACCTCACCCCGCCACTGCCGGCCGGTACCGGCCACCGTGGAGACCTCGATCTCCGACGGATCGTCCGGGTCGGGCAGTCGGACGCCGCGCAGCAGGTGGTTGACGGTGTCGGCGACCACCACGTCGTACCCGACCTGGCGGGCGACCTCGGGCGGCAGCAGGCACATCCCCTGCGGCTCGTTGAACTCCGCGGTCGCGGCGGTGCCGTCGGCCCGGCCCCGCCGACCGACGCCGATCACCCGCCGGGCGGTGACGCCGTCGACCTCCATCTCCACCAGTCGGTGGTGGGCGGAGTCGGAGACGAGCAGGCGGCCGTCCGACAGCCGGACGACCTTGCCGGGGAAGCTCAGCCGGTCGGGCTCGACCGGTCCCGCCGGGGACGTGACCTCGGCCGCGGTCTCCCCGGCGAGCAGAGCCGCCGGTCGGCCGCGGCGCAGCGTGCCCTTGGCCTCGTGGACGGCGACGAGCTCACCGACCAGTCGGCGCAGGCTCTCCCGGTGCCCCTCCCCGGCCATGCTGGCCACCAGGTAGCCCTCCGGGTCGATCACCGCCAGGGTCGGCCAGGCCCGGGCGGTGTACGCGCGCCAGGTGGTCAGGTCCGGGTCGTCGAGCACCGGGTGGGTGACGCCGTAGCGCGCCACCGCGTCGGCCACCGCCCGCGGATCGCGTTCGTGGGCGAACTTGGGCGAGTGCACACCGACGACCAGCAGCACGTCGGCGTACTCCTCCTCCAGCGGCCGCAGCTCGTCGATCACGTGCAGGCAGTTGATGCAGCAGAAGGTCCAGAAGTCGACGACGACCACGCAGCCGCGCAGGTCGTCGAGGGTGAGGCGGCGACCGCCGGTGTTGAGCCAGGAACGACCGGTCAGCTCGGGCGCCCGGACCCGAGGTCCGGGCGCGATCTCAACGGTCCGCACCGTCGTCCTTCCCGGGTGCCGGCAACGTCTCCACGTCGCGGTCGTCGCCGCCCACCGGGTCCAGACAGAACACCGCGGACTTCGGTGAGCTGACGGTGATCGCGTGCTGGTACGGGTAGGCGGGGCAGTCCTCCAGCCGGGTCACCTGCTCCACGATCTCGAACGCGCCCGGCTCGCTGCAGTCGGCCACCCGCGGCTCGCCGTCCACGCGTACCACGCAGTCGCCGACGGCGAAGTCGGGGCCACCGCCCTGGCGCAGGTGCTGGAGCAGGAGCGGAACGCTGAGCGCGACGAGGACGAGTAGCGCCGCGGTCACCAGGGTGGCGCCGACGATCACGCTCGTGGGCAGGCCGGAGCGCTCCCCGGGCACCGGCTCCTCGGTGGCCTGGTCCACCGGGGCGCCGTCGCCGGTGTGCGGGCCGTCGACCGCCGGCCCGGGTGCGTGGTCGGCGACCGCGGTCGTGGCCGGGCCGGCGGTGCCGAAGGAGGGCCCGGGCTGGCCGGAGGCCGGTTCGGTGTGACCGAACGCGGGCTCCCCGGGGCGGCCGACGAAGGGGTCACCGGGACGCCCGGCGAACGGGTCAGCGGGGCGGCCGGCGAACGGGTCAGCGGGGCCGTAGGAGGACGGGCCCGGTGTCTGCGGGGGCACGGTCGGCGGCGCCGGTACGTACGCGGACGTGGCCGGACCGGCGGTGGCCGACGACAGCGTGGACACCCCCGCGGCGGCCGCGTCGGCGGCGGCCGGTCCCGCACCCGGGGCGATTCCGCCGCGAGGTGCGCCGAGGTCCTCGGACGGCCGCGCCGGGCCGGACGAGCCCGCGGCGGCAGGGGAGAGCAGGTCGCCGTAGACCGGCTGGCCGACCGGACGCTGCCGCGGGGTCCGGGTCGGAAGCGGCGAGTCCACCTCCGAGGGGGAGGTCGGTGTGCCGTAGACCCGGGGACGCGCGGGCTCGGGGACGTACCCGTCGGGCGCGCGCTGCCGGCTCCCCGGCGGGGCCGGCGCCGAGGCGGACACCGCGCCGGGGCGGGTACCGGTCCGACCCGGCGCGGACGGCGACGCCGGGGAACCCGGGGCGCCCGGTCCGCCGTGGACCGCAGCGCCGGGTGCCGTGCCGCCTGCCGCCGCACCGCCCGGGGCCGCGGCCCCGGGCGCAGCCGACGGTGCGGACGGAGCCGACGGCACGCCCGAGCGGGCGGCGTCCGGTGCGCCGGCCGTCTGGTCGCCGGCCGGTGTCCCGGTCAGGGTGGCCAGCGACGGCGGCGGGGTGACGTCCGGCGGCGGCACCTGGGCGGCGGCAGGTGGGGAGACCGGCGACGACGCGGCCGCAGGCTCGGCCGCCTCCGGAGGTGACGTCGGGGCCGGCGGTACGGAGGTCGGGGGTCCGCCCGGCAGCGCAGTGGACGCCGGCGACGGCGGCAGGGACGGCGGGACCGCGGACGGTGCGGTCTGGGCCGGCGGCGCGGGCGGGGCGACCGGTGGTGGCGGGTACGGCCCCTGGTACTGCTGCGCGGTCGCGGCGTACGAGATCCGGCCCGGCGGGGACGACGGGGACCCGGTCGTCGGCGCCGCGGGCGAGGTGGGGGCGGCCGCGTACCCGGTGCCCGGCGAGGTCGGCGTGGCCGGCGAGGTGGGCTGGACCGCGTACGACGGTGTCGCGGGCGAGGTTCCGGTGGCCGGCGGCGTGGTCGGCGCCGCCGCGGCGTACCCGACCTTCGGCGGCGCGGCCGCATACCCGGTGGTCGACGGCGTTACCGGACCGGAGGTGGTCTGCGGCGCCTCGGTCGGCGCGGACGGCGGTGGCGCGGACGGCGGCGGCGTGGTCGGCGCGGCGGGGGCGGTCAGTGGGGCGGAGGCGGTCGGCGCGGTCGCGGCGGGCGTGCCAGGTTGCTGCCCGCCCGACATCTGCCCCGTCGGCGCCTGCGGGGGCGGTGGGGACCAGGGGGCGGCCTGCTCACCGGTCGCCGGGGAGGTGGCGCCACCGGTCTGGTCCGGGCGGGTCGGCGCGGCGGGTGGCGGCGGGGTCACCCGCAGGCCCGGTACGGAGACGGTGGCGCGGAAACGGGTCTGGGTCGGCGGGGGCGGTGACGCCGACGCGGGGCGGTGGCCGGTATCCGGTGCCGTCGGGTCGGGGGCGGCGCTGGGGGTCGTGCGGTCCGGTTGTTGGTCGGACATCATCGACGACGCCTCCTCGTCATGCTCCTGCACACCGCCCCCCGTGAACCTACAGCTGGGCAGGGTAGCGGCAGTGAACCACCGTACCGGTCCGGACCGCCGTAGGGTACCTCGGGCGTGCTCGTCCGGATGCCGTACCGGGAAAGGTCCAGGGGCGTCGACCGGTGACTGTGTCACATGTCGACCGGTGACTGTGTCACATGACGAGAACGCGCCGGGTGCGATGCCCGGCGCGTATGTGCGGCTCCAGCGACTGAGGCGGTCGCCGACGGTTGATGACCATCTGGCGTCGCTCAGTGGCCGAGCAGCGACAGGATCTCGTTGCGGATCGCGCGCGAGTCCACCTCGCGCATCGCGCGGTGCAGAGCCTGCGCCCGAGCGGTCGCCTCGGAGCGGCGCGCGGCACGACGGTCGGTACGGATCATGTTCCTCACTCCTCGCGTGTCGTCTTCGTCTGTCCGCCTTCGATTCAACACCAAGGAGCCGCCAATTGCCAACGATTCTTAGGTGATTCGCACCACTCCCAGACACATCGAAGTGTCGTCTGGCTGACAGTTCACGGACGGTACGCGGACGAGGACGCTGGACGGGGAAGCTGCGACAGAAAGCGTGGCCGGGAAACGGGCGGAAACCGTGGCCCGGAGACGACGGCGGCCCCGGGACGCGGA
>CAZSNW010000102.1:0-9476 GCA_964608245.1 uncultured Micromonosporaceae bacterium | reverse complement strand
TCTCGTTCCGGTACCGGGACGGGTCGCAGCGCAACGGCGTACCGCTGGACGAGGCCATCGCCCACGTGGTGGAGGTGGTCCGCTCGCGTACCAACGTCTCACCCACCGCGGAGGGCTGACGTGGGGACGGTACCGGAGGGCGACGGTCTGCTGCGGCTGTGGACGCCGCACCGGATGGCGTACGTCACCGGGCAGGACCGGCCGGCCGCCGGCTACGACGAGCCGGACGGCTGCCCGTTCTGCGTCGCCCCGGGCGCGCCGGACGAGGAGGGCCTGGTGGTGGCCCGCGGCAGGCGGGCATTCGTGCTGCTCAACCGGTACCCGTACAACCCCGGGCACCTGATGGTCTGCCCGTACCGGCACGTCGGCGACTACCCGGACCTGGACCCGGAGGAGACCGTGGAGATCGCTGCGCTCACCCAGACCGCGATGCGGGTGATCCGGCAGGTGAGCGCGGCACACGGCTTCAACATCGGGATGAACCAGGGCAAGGTGGCCGGCGCCGGCATCACCGGGCACCTGCACCAGCACGTGGTGCCCCGGTGGGGAGGGGACACCAACTTCATGCCGGTGATCGGGCGGACCAAGGTGCTGCCCCAGCTGCTCGCCGACACCCGCGCGATGCTCGCCGAGGCGTGGCCGACCGGCGACGCCTGACGGCACCGGGACGGCCCGACCCGCCGACTGGCGCGGTCAGCGGGTCGACCACGGGAGCCGCAGCGGCCGGGGCGCCACCCGCGGCGGCAGGGGAGGGCCGTCGCCCGACAGACCGACCTGGGTCCGCCGTGCCCGCGCCAGTTCGGCGTTGACCTCCAGGCCGAACAGGACCGCGGCGTTGACCAGGAACAGCCACACCAGGAAGACGATCACCGCGCCGAGGGTGCCGTAGGTGGCGTCGTAGGAGCCGAAACGGCTGACGAAGAAGCCGAACCCGGTCGAGGCGGCGACCGCCAGCACCAGCGCCACACCCGCGCCCACCAGCTGCCACCGCAGCCCCGGCTGCCGCACGTTCGGTGCCAGCCGGAACAGCAGGGCGAGCAGCACCACGGCGATCAGCACCAGCACCGGCCACTTGGCCACGCCCCAGGTGCGTACCGTGGTCTGCTCCACCCCAAGCGCGCCACCGACCGCCCGGGCCACCGGCCCGCTGACCACCAGGCCGGCGACCACCGCGGCCACCAGCACCAGGCCGGCGACGGTCAGCCCCAGCTGCTGGGGCAGCAGCCGGTAGAACGGGCGCCCCTCCGGCACCCCGTACACCGCGTTGGCCGCCCGGGTGAACGAACGCACGTACGCCGAAGCGCTCCACAGCAGCGCGAGCACACCGGCGCTGAGCAGCACCCCGGTCGAGGTGTGGCCGGTGACCTCGGCGAGCCGGTCCCGCACCGTGGCGGCGGCCTGCGGCGGCGCCAGCTCGTCGATGAGCCCGGCGATGGTCGCCCGCGCCGCGTCCCCGGTGGCGACCAGACCCACCAGGGCCACCACCACGATCGCCGCGGGGAACAGCGCGAGCAGGCTCCAGTAGGCCAGCGAGGCGGCGAGCCCCAGCCCGTTGTCGTGCCGGAACGCGTCCACCGCCCGGACCGCCACCTGCCGCCAGGTCGCCCACCGCAGCTCGGTGAGGGAGGGCAGGTCGGCCTCCGCGGGCGGGTCGGTCATCCGGAGATCTCGTTGGCGGGTGGCTCGATCTCGTCCGGGGGCAGCTCCTCCTCGCCCTCGGGCAGTCGGTGCACGGCCTCCTCCTCCGCGCTCAGCGCCTCCCCGCCGGCCGGGTGCGCGAGCAGGTCCTTCTCCAGGTCGGTGGCGGCACCCTCGTCGGGCTCCGCCAGCCGGCCGGCGCCGGGGTCGGACTCCAGCCTGCCACGGTCGACCGTCGGCTCGGTGCCCGCCTCCTCCGGCGGCTCCGGCACGACGTCGGGTACCTCCCGCGCCAGCCGGCCCTCCAGCGGCTCGCCCTCACGCTGCTCGGCCGGGGTGACCCCGAACTCGTCCACCGCCTGCGGCCGGTCCGAGGGAAGGCTCGCCGGCGAGTCCCGGAACCGGGGCCGGTCGGCCTCCTCGAATGCGGTGGTGGTGTCGTCGGCGTAGTCGGGCAGCCCCTCCTCCTCCGGCGAGCGGTAGCCGCTCACCGGTTCCTCGGCGAGGTCGCCCGGGTAGGCCTCCTGCGGGACCTCCTCGTCCTCCTCCTCCTCCTCTTCCAGCTCCTCTTCCAGGCTCTTTTCGTCCTCGTCGTCCAACAGGTCGAAGTCGTCCACGGGGAAGCCCTCGTCGGGTCGGTCGGCCGGCTCGCTCATGCCGGCTGGCTACCCCGCGCCGCTGCGCTTGACACGTGCCGGGCGGTCCGGGGAACGCGACCGCACCGGTTGCGGCCGAGGGTTGAGCACCGGCGGTGGCGGGTAGCGGTGAGCACGTCACGAGGCTGCGCCACGCAGTCCGGAGGCTTCCTTCCCGAGGAGCTGGCATGTCGCAGGCGTACAAGGAACGGGTGGGGACGGCGCCGCCACCGTCGGCGCGGGATCTCTCCACCTCCGAACTGGTCCAGCAGGCCGCCGAGCAGCTGTCCCGGCTGGTACGCGACGAACTGACACTGGCCCGGATGGAGGTGGCCGAGAAGGGCGGCCGGGCCGGGCAGGGCGCGGGCATGCTCGGCGTCGCCGGGGTGGTCTCGATGTACGCGCTGGGGGTGCTGCTGATCGCGGCGGTGGCGGCGCTCGCGCTGGTGCTGCCGACGTGGCTCGCGGCCCTCGTCGTGGGGGTGGCGCTGCTGGTGGTGGCCGGGCTGCTCGCGCTGGCCGGCCGCGCCCAGCTGCGGCGGGCGACCCCGGCCGTGCCGGAGCACACCGCCCGCAACCTGCGGGACGACCTGGACACGGTGACCACCGCGGTCCGGATGCGGAGGCGGCCATGAGGCGCCGGGACGCGCAGGAGGAGGTGCGGGCGGACATCGCCCGTACCCGCGCCGAACTCGGCGCGACCGTGCAGGAGCTGGCCGGTCGGATGGACGTGCCGGCGCGTACCCGCAACGCGATGGTCCGGCTGGCCGACCGGATCCGGGAGGCCGGCGCGAGCCCGGCCGGCCTGGCGGCCGCCGGCGCGGCCGTGGTCGCGGTGGTGCTGCTCGTGCTGGCCGGGCGGGAGCTGCCCCGTCGGGCGCGTCAGCGGGAGAGCGGCGCGCTGCCGTCGAGCGCCCGGGGCTGGCCGTTCCGGCCGATGACCGCGCTGGAGCCACGGGTGGTTGTGGTCCGCCCGCCCTGGTGGTGGTACCGGTGAACCCGCTCCGGATCGCCGTCCGGCCCTCGACGTGGCTGCTCGGCACGGTGGCGGCCGCGGTGGCCGGCGCGCTCGTCGACCGGCTCTGGTGTGCTCTGTCCGGCAGCGACTCGGTGCCGCACGCCAGCGACCCGGACCGGCGGCTGGGGGAGATCCTCACCGCGGCGGCGCTGCACGGCGCGGTGTTCGCCGCGGTGCTGGCGCTGGCCGACCGGGCCGGCACGGTGGGCGTCCACCGGCTCACCGGCCGCTGGCCGGACTGAGCTCGGCGGGCGCCGGCCGGACCGGACGGCCGACCGACGACCCGGGTCGGCCGGGCCACCGGTCGGCCCGGGTCGTCGGTGTCGGTGTCAGCTCTCCTGGGCCGCGTGCTCCTTGCGGACCTGGTCCGCAAGGTGCTGCGGCATCGGCTCGTACCGGGCGAACGAGCGGGTGAACGTGCCGGCGCCGGAGGTCATGGCCCGCAGCTCGATCGGGTAGCGCAGCAGCTCCATGGCGGGTACCTCGGCGCGGATGAGGGTCCGGTCCTTGCTCGACGGGTCCTGCTCGGTGCCCTGGACCCGGCCGCGCCGGCCGGACAGGTCGCTCATCACCGTCCCGACGTAGCTGTCGGGCACCCGGATGGTCACCTCGTCGACCGGCTCCAGCAGCAGGATCTGGCCCTTGGCGGCGGCGTCCTTGAGCGCCAGCGACCCGGCGGTCTGGAACGCGGCGTCGGAGGAGTCGACGCTGTGCGCCTTGCCGTCGAAGACCACCACCCGGATGTCCACCACCGGGTAGCCGGCCACCAGACCCTTCTCCATCTGCGCGCGTACGCCCTTGTCGACCGACGGGATGTAGTTGGTCGGCACCGCGCCGCCGACCACCTCGGAGGCGAACTCGTACCCGGCGCCCCGCTCCATCGGCTCGACCCGGATGTCGCAGATGGCGTACTGGCCGTGGCCGCCGGTCTGCTTGACGTGCCGCCCGTGCCCGGTGACCGTGGAGGCGAAGGTCTCCCGCAGCGCCACCCGCACCGGCACGGTCTCCACGTCGGCGCCTGATGCGCGCAGCCGCTCCAGCACCATGTCTGAGTGGGCGTCGCCGGTGCACCACAGCACCTGCTGCCGGGTCTCGGCGTTGCGCTCCAGGCGCACGGTCGGGTCGGCGGTCACCAGGCGCGCCAGGCTCTTGGCCAGGGCGTCCTCGTCGGAGCGGGACTTGGGGACCACCGCCACCGGCAGCAGCGGCTCGGGCAGCTGCCACGGCGCGACCACCAGCTGGTCGTCCTTGGTCGACAGGGTGTCACCGGTCTCGGCGGCGGCCGACTTGGTGATGGTGCAGATGTCACCGGCCACGCAGAGCGGCACCTCCCGCTGGTTGGCGCCCAGCGGCGAGTACACGTGGGCGATCCGCTCCTCCGCGCCCTGGCCGGCGCGGCCGGAGTCGGTCAGGCCGCTCGCGGTGATGTGGACCGTGGTATCGGGGCGCAGCGTGCCGGAGAAGACCCGGAGCAGGGAGACCCGGCCGACGTACGGGTCGACGGTGGTCTTGATCACCTGGGCGACCAGCGGGCCGCCCGCGTCGGCGGACAGGCCCTCCCGCGCCTGCCCGGCGGTCGTGGTGACCGGCGGCAGCGGGCGGGCGGTCGGCGGTGGGAAGGCGTCCACCACCAGGTCCAGCAGCACGTCGAGGCCGACCCCGGTGGCCGCGCACACCGGCACCACGGGGTGGAGGCCGCCGCTTCCCAACGCCGCGGCCAGACCCGACCGCACCACCTCGTCGGGGAGCTCCTCACCGGACAGGTAGCTCTCCATGAGGGCCTCGTCCTCGCTCTCGGCGATGATCGCCTCGATGAGGTCGCCGCGGGCGGACTCGATGGCGTCGCGTTGCGTGTCGTCGGGGTCGGCGGTGGTGGGCGTACCGCCGCCGTACTCGTGGCGTTTGCCGTCGAGGACGCCGAGCAGGGCGGTGACCTGTTCCTGCCCGCCGGCCGGCAGGAAGAGCGGCTGCACCCCGGTGCCGAAGGCGTCACGGCAGGCGGCGAGCACCGCGTCGGCGTCGGCGCGCTGGTGGTCGAGCCGGCTGATCAGCACCGCCCGGGGTGCGCCGACGGCCGCGCACTCCTCCCACAGCGACACCGCCGCCGCGTCGATCCCGTCGACGGCGGAGACCACGAACAGCACCGCGTCGGCGCCCCGCAGCCCGGCCCGCACCTCGCCGAGGAAGTCGGCGTAGCCGGGGGTGTCCAGGATGTTGATCTTGACGTCGCGGTGCTGGACGGCGACCGCCGCCAGGCCCACCGAGCGCTGCTGGCGTACGGCGGCGGGGTCGTAGTCGCAGACCGTGGTGCCTTCGGCCACCGAGCCGGCCCGGTTGATGGTGCCGGTGGCGACGAGCAGCGACTCCACCAACGTCGTCTTCCCGACACCGGAGGGGCCGACCAGCACCACGTTGCGGACCCTGCTGGGATCCTGTGCCACCGGCGCAGCGCCGGCTGCTCCCTTCTCCTGGGTCTTCTGCGCCATCTCGTGCGCACCTCCCTACGGTCAGGTCACCTCGGTCCTGCTGCTGGGGTCGACCCGTGTGAACGGGCCCACACTGTCGATCCCACACCCGAACCGCCCGAGGCACAACCCCAACGCAAACCCCGGCACAACAGCACGTCGCGTCGCGGCCGTATGGTGGTACCCCGATGGCCAGGCTCTTTCGGAGCACCCTCCGCGACGGTGTCCGCCGGCTCGTGGATCCGGTGGCGCGCGGGCTGCTCCGGCTGCGTGTGTCCCCCGACGCGGTCACCGTCACCGGCACGGTCGGGGTGGTGGCCGGTGCGCTGCTGTTCGGCGCCCGGGGGCAGTTCCTCGCCGCGACGGTGGTGGTGGCCGTCTTCGCGGTGGTCGACATGGTCGACGGCGCGATGGCCCGGGCCCGCGGGTACACCACCCGGTTCGGCGCCCTGCTGGACTCCACAATGGACCGCATCGCCGACGGCGCGGTGTTCGGGGCGATCGCGTACTGGTACGGCACCTCCGGCGAGCCGGTGGTGCTGGCGGCGGCGCTGCTGTGCCTGGTCGGCACCCAGGTGGTGTCCTACGTGAAGGCCCGCGCCGAGGGCCTGGACATCGAGTGCGCGGTGGGGCTGCTGGAGCGGCCGGAGCGGCTGCTGCTGCTGGGGGTGGGCACCCTGGCCACCGGACTGGGGGTGCTCTGGGCCCTGCCGACGGTGCTGTGGCTGATCGCCGGACTGTCCGCGCTCACCGCCGGCCAGCGGATCCACCACGTGTACCGCGCCGACCGCGGGGTGACCCGGTGAAGCCGCGCGCCCCCCGCTCCGCGGTGGAGCTGGGGTACGCGACCGCGTGGCGGGTGGTGCGGGTGCTGCCGGAGTCGGTGGCCCGGAGGCTGTTCCACGCCGCCGCCGACCTGACCTCCTCCCGCAACGGCCCGGCGGTGCGGCAGCTGGCGGCCAACCTGCGGCGGGTGGTCGGCCCCGACGTCGACGAGCGGGCGCTGGACGAGCTGGTCCGCGAGGGGATGCGCTCGTACGCGCGCTACTGGATGGAGGCGTTCCGGCTGCCCTCCTGGTCCCGCGCCCAGATCCTGCGCCGGTTCCGGCTGGCCGGCGAGGAGAGGCTGTGGGAGGCGATGGAGAGCGGCAGCGGCGCGGTGGTGGCCCTGCCGCACGCCGGCAACTGGGACGCGGCCGGCGCCTGGGTGGTGGCCAACGGGTGGCCGCTCACCACGGTCGCCGAGCGGCTGCGCCCGGAGGGGCTGTACGAGCGGTTCCTGCACTACCGGCGGAGCCTGGGCATGGAGATCATCCCGCTGCGCGGGGGTGAGCGGCCGCCGATCGAGCTGCTCGAGGAGAGCCTGGGCAAGGGGCACGTGGTGCCGCTGCTGGCCGACCGGGACCTGTCGTCGCGTGGGGTGGAGGTCGACTTCTTCGGCGAGCGGACCCGGATGCCGCCCGGGCCGGCGATCCTGGCGCTGCGCACCGGTGCGCCGCTGTTCGTGGTCGACATGTGGTTCGAGCCGGACGCGGCCTGTGGCCGGCTCAAGGGCCCGGTACCGGTGCCGACCACCGGCACGCTGGAGGAGCGGATCCGGCAGCTGACCCAGACCATCGCCGACCTGCTTGCCGAGGGCATCGCCGAGCACCCGCAGGACTGGCACATGCTGCAGCGCCTGTGGCTGGCCGATCCCGCCCGGTCCCCGCGGGAGGGGGACGCCCGGCCGGACCGGGATACTAGGTGACGATGCGAATCGGCATCGTGTGTCCGTACTCGCTGGACGGGCCCGGCGGGGTACAGGTGCACGTCCTGGACCTGGCCCGGGCGCTCATCGCGCTCGGGCACGAGGTGAGCGTGCTGGCACCCGGCGAGGGACGGCACCTGCCCCCGTGGGTGGTGCCGGCGGGGCGGGCGGTGCCGATCCGGTACAACGGGTCGGTCGCCCGGCTGGCGTTCGGTCCGATCTCGGCCGCCCGGGTACGCCGGTGGCTGCAGGCCGGACGCTTCGACGTGCTGCACGTGCACGAACCGTTCACCCCGAGCCTGTCGATGCTGGCGGTGTGGCTGGCCCGCGGGCCGGTCGTGGCGACGTTCCACACGGCGATGACCCGGTCGCGGGCGATGGCGGCCGCACAGGGCGCGTTGCAGCTCGTGCTGGAGCGCATCACCGCCCGGATCGCGGTGAGCGCCCTGGCGCGCAAGGTCCACGTGGAGCACCTGGGCGGCGGGGCGGTGGAGATCCCCAACGGGGTCGACGTCGAACGGTTCGCCTCCGCCGAGCCGCTGCCGGGCTGGCCGGGGGAGTGCCGCCCGGGTCACGGCGGCACGCTCGGGTTCCTCGGCCGGTTCGAGGAGCCCCGCAAGGGGTTCGCGGTGCTGCGGGAGGCGTTCGTGCAGCTGGCCCGCAGGCGGCCGGGTCTGCGGCTGCTGGTCGCCGGCCCGGGCGACGTCGAGGACGCCCGGGCGCAGCTGCCGGACGACCTGGCCGACCGGGTGGTGTTCCTCGGCCGGGTCGACGACGACGACAAGGCGCGGATGCTGCACAGCTGCCACCTCTACGTGGCCCCGAACACCGGCGGCGAGTCGTTCGGGATGATCCTCACCGAGGCGATGGCGGCCGGTACCCCCGTGGTCGCCAGCGACCTGGACGCGTTCCGGCGGGTGCTGGCCGGCTCGGGTCGGCTGTTCCCGATCGGGGACGCCGCCGCGCTGGCCGCGGCCGCCGAGGAGCTGCTCGACGACGAGGCCGCCCGGGCCGACCTCACCGACCGGGCCCGCCGGGTGGTGGCGGCCTACGACTGGTCGGTGGTGGCCGCCCGGGTGCTGGAGGTGTACGCCAGCGCGATCGAGGCCACCGGTGGCGGGGTGGTGGAGGAGCTCGACGACGCCCCACCGGTGGTGTGAGGCGGGCTGGGCCGCCCCGCCGGGCGGGGCGGCGGGTGGTCCGACCACACCCGGCCCGGGCATTACCATGCCGGCATGTGGTGGGTGTGGGTGGGCGTGGCCGTCGCCCTGTTCGCCTGCTACCTGGCCTGGCTGAGCGCCCGACTGGAGCGGCTGCACCAGCGGGCCGCGGCGGCGACCGCGGCGCTGGACGCCGCGCTGGTACGCCGCGCCGCCTCGGTGGCGGTGCTGGCCGAGCAGCTCACCCCGGTCGCCCCGGAGGCCGCCGGCGACCTGTACGCGGTGGCGCGGGCGGCGCTGGACGCCGGCCCGCACGAGCGGGAGGCGGCCGAGAACGACCTGACCCGCACCGTGCGGAAGGTCGCCGACCGGGCGGTGTCGCTGCCGGGCTGGCCGCAGGTGGTCACCGCGAGCCGCCGGGTGAGCCTGGCCCGGCAGGTGCACACCGACCTGGTCCGGGACGCGCTGGCGCAGCGTCGCCGTCGTCTGGCGCGGCTGTTCCGGCTGGCGCGCCGACACCCGGAACCGGCGTACTTCGACGTGGACGACCCGGGCCTGGACGGCCTGGTCGGCACCGACCACCTGCCGCTGTGACACGGCCCACGGGGACCGTGACCTGATCGCCGCCCGCGGCCCTGTCGGTCGGGGAAGTACCATGTGAGCCGTTCCCACGACCGAGTTGTGCGAGGAGCGCCCGCCGTGACCGACCGCACGAGCACGCAGTCCACCGGCCCCCAGACCACCGGCGCCCCGGCCGGACCCGCGGTGACGGGCACCGCCCGGGTCAAGCGCGGCATGGCCGACATGCTCAAG
>CAZSNW010000101.1:0-9504 GCA_964608245.1 uncultured Micromonosporaceae bacterium | reverse complement strand
CGTGGTCGAGGGCGAGGCCGGCGGCATCACCCAGCACATCGGCGCCTACCAGGTCCACGTGACGCACGAGGGCGAGGAGCGCGCCATCACCTTCATCGACACCCCGGGTCACGAGGCGTTCACCGCCATGCGGGCGCGGGGTGCGCAGGTCACCGACATCGTGATCCTGGTGGTGGCCGCCGACGACGGCGTGATGCCGCAGACGGTGGAGGCGCTCAACCACGCCAGGGCGGCGGACGTGCCGATCGTGGTCGCGATCAACAAGATCGACAAGCCGGAGGCGAACCCGGCCCGGGTGCGCCAGCAGCTGACCGAGTACGGCCTGGTGGCCGAGGAGTACGGCGGCGACACCATGTTCGTCGACGTGGCCGCCAAGCCGGGCCTCAACATCGACAAGCTGCTGGAGGCGGTGCTGCTGACCGCCGACGCCGCCCTGGAGCTGACCGCCCCGGTGGACGGGCCGGCCCAGGGTGTGGCGATCGAGGCGCACCTGGACCGCGGCCGCGGCCCGGTCGCGACCGTGCTGGTCCAGCGGGGCACCCTCCGCCTGGGCGACGCGATCGTGGCCGGCAGCTCGCACGGCCGGGTTCGGGCCATGCTCGACGAGAACGGCCGTCCGGTGGAGGAGGCGGGGCCGTCGCGGCCGGTGCAGGTGCTCGGCCTGACCTCGGTGCCCAGCGCCGGCGACACCTTCCTGGCCGCCGACGACGACCGGACGGTGCGTCAGATCGCCGAGCAGCGGCAGGCCCGTCGTCGGGCCGCCCAGATGGCCTCCACCCGGAGCCGGGCGAGCCTGGAGACGCTGCTGGAGCAGATCAAGCAGGGCGAGAAGACCTCGCTCAACCTCATCCTCAAGGGCGACGTGGCCGGTGCCGTGGAGGCGCTGGAGGACGCGCTGTTCAAGCTCGACATCCCGGACGAGATCCAGCTGCGGGTCATCGACCGGGGTGTGGGTGCGATCACCGAGAGCAACGTCATGCTCGCCAGCGCCTCGAACGCCATCATCATCGGCTACAACGTGCGGACCTCCTCGCCGTCGGTCCGCCAGCTGGCCGAGCGTGAGGGCGTGGACATCCGGTACTACACCGTCATCTACCAGGCCCTGGAGGAGATCGAGGCGGCGGTCAAGGGGCTGCTCAAGCCGGTCTACGAGGAGGTCGAGCTGGGCAGCGCCGAGGTCCGCGCGATCTTCCGCTCCAGCCGGTTCGGTGTCATCGCCGGGTGTCTGGTCCGCTCCGGCGTCATCCGGCGCGGTACGAAGGCACGGCTGCTGCGCGACGGCACGGTGGTCGCCGACAACCTCAGCATCGTGTCGCTGCGCCGGGAGAAGGACGACGTCAGCGAGGTCCGCGAGGGTTTCGAGTGCGGTATGACGCTCGGGTACAACGACATCCGGGAAGGCGACGTCGTCGAGACCTTCGAGCTGCGTGAGAAGGCGCGCGACTGAGTGAGGTGACCGGACCACAGGACCGCCGCCGGCGGTACGCGCTCCTGGTGGCACCCTCGGCCAACCGGGTGTACTCCGGCGAGGCGCCGCGACTGGTGGCGTCGGAGATCGCCGCGTTCGCCGGCGTGCTCGACGTCAAGGTGGGCGACGCCTCGCCGGAGACCATCGGCGGGGTGCCGTACGTGGTGTTCGACGCCGACGGCCCGCTGTCGGCGCGCGACGCGGCGACGCTGGCGAGGGTCAGCGCCGCGTACGCGTTGTTCGAGCTGGCCGGCGGCGACGACACCTGTCTGCGGCCGGTCCTGCTGTCGCCGGGTTGGCGGTACGACGACGACCTGGTCACCATCCCGAAGTACACCGGCAAGACGAACGAGCAGTTCACCCAGCTGCTGCTCAACCTCACGGTGCTCGCCTCGGCCCACGCCGACCAGCTCCCCGACCGGCAGCTGGTGGTGCTCGACCCGTTGTGCGGGCGGGGTACCACGCTCAACGTGGCGCTGCGGTACGGCTACGACGCGATCGGCATCGAGTCCGACTTCGGGCACGTCGAGGCGTACGGCGCGTTCCTGCGCACCTACCTGCGCCGCAAGCGGCTCAAGCACCGGGTGGAGGCCTCCCCGCTGCGCCGGGAGCACCGGCGGATCGGCCGCCGGCTGGTCGCCACCGTCTCGGCGACCAGGGAGGACCACCGTGCCGGCCGGTACCAGACGGTGACGGTGTTCAACGCCGACACCCGGCAGGCGCGCGCCTTCCTGCGGGCGGGCTGTTGCGACGTGATCGTCACCGACACGCCGTACGGGATCGCGCACGGCGCCCGGGTGGACGAGGTGCGCTCCCGCAGTCCACGGGACCTGCTCGAGGAGGCGCTGCCCGTCTGGGTGGAGCTGCTACGGCGTGGCGGCGCCCTGGGGATGGCGTTCAACCTGCACGTGCTGCCCAGGCCGGAGGTGGAGGAGATGCTCACCGGTGCGGGTCTGGAGGTGGTCACCGGATCCGGTTACGGTGATCTGGCTCATTGGGTCGACCAGGGGATCACCCGCGACGTTGTGGTCGCGCGGAAGGGTCCCGGCCCGGTACGCTGAGCGGCCGTGTACACCGGGACCGCCGTCTTCGACCTGCTGCTCCCGGACGACTCGCGTTCGTTGAAGGCCAAACGCGGGTACGTGCGGGCGGTGATCGCGGCGCTGCGCCGCTACCAGGTGGCGGTGGCCGAGGTGGGTGCGCAGGACCGGTACGGCCGGGCCGAGATCGCGGTGGCCACCGTCGCCGGCGACCCCGGGCACGTGCGTGAGGTGCTCGATGCCTGCGAACGTGAGGTGCTCTCCCGCCCCGAGCTGGAGCTGCTGTCGGTGCGTCGACGGCTCTACGGCGGGGACGACTAGGTGCAGGCGGCCCGCCGCACGGTGGGTAGGGTCGAAAGGTGGGTGTGGAGGTGGTGACATGAACGGCTCGTTCCGGGCGCGCCGACACGCCGAACGGGTCCGGGAGCTGGTGGCGTCGGTGCTGCGCAAGCAGGTCAAGGACCCCCGCCTCGGCATGGTCACGATCACCGACGCCCGGATGAGCCCCGACCTGCGCGAGGCGACGGTGTACTACACGGTGCTGGGCGACACCGCGGCCCGCGCCGAGACCGCCGCGGCGCTGGAGAGCGCCAAGGGCCTGGTGCGCAGCACCGTGGGCCGGGCGCTGGGGCTGCGGCACTCGCCGTCGTTGACCTTCGTGCCGGACGAGCTGCCGGAACGCGCCCGCCACATCGAGGAGCTGCTGCACGCGGCCCGGGCGGCCGACGCCGAGGTGCAGCGCCGGGCGGCGGGGGCCCGGTACGCGGGCGACCCGAACCCGTACCGCGAGTCGTCGGGTGGCGGCGACGAGGACGGAGAGGAGCGGTGAGTCCCCGGCTGTCGCCGCAGGAGTGGGCGGCGGCGGTGGAGGCGGTACGCAGCGTTCCGCCGGAGGCTCCGGTGCTGCTCGCCTGCCACGTCAACCCCGACGGTGACGCGATCGGCAGCATGCTGGGGGTCGGACTGGGGCTGCGTGCGCTGGGCTTCTCGAAGGTGCAGGCGAGCTACCCGGGTTATCCGGACCTCCCGGAGCCGTTCAGCACGCTGCCCGGGCTGGACCTGCTGGTGCCGGTGGAGGAGACCGACCCGGCCCCGGCGCTGATGATGTGCTTCGACGCCGCGAGCGTGGCCCGCCTGGGTGAGCTGGGCGAGCGGGTGGCGGCCGCGCGTACCACCGTGGTGCTGGACCACCACGCCTCCTACACCGGTTTCGGCACGATCCACCTGGTGGATCCGCAGGCGGCGGCCACCGCGGTGGTGGCCGAGGAACTGCTGCGCCGGCTGGGTGTGAAGCTGGACGCGGCGATCGCCGAGTGCCTGTACGTGGCGCTGGTCACCGACACCGGGTCGTTCAAGTTCGACATGACCACGCCGGCGGTCCACCACCTGGCCGCCCGGCTGCTGGCCACCGGCATCTCCCCGGCGGAGATCGCCCGTCGGATCTTCGACACCCGTCCGTTCGGGGCGGTCCAGCTGTACGGGGAGATCCTGAGCCGCACCCGGCTGGAGCCGGCGACCGCCGGTGGGCGGGGTCTGGTGTGGACCTGGGCGACCCTGGCCGATCTGGAGCGGTACGGGCAGCAGCCGTACGTGCTGGAGGCGCTCATCGAGTCGGTGCGCTGCGTGGCGGAGGCGGACATCTCCTGCGTGGCCAAGCAGGTGGGTCCGGGTGAGTGGGCGGTGTCGCTGCGTAGCCGTGGGGCGAGCGACGTCAGCGCGGTCGCGGTACGCCTGGGCGGTGGCGGGCACCGGCTGGCCGCCGGGTTCACCGGGTACGGCGAGGTCAACGACGTCATCGGCAAGCTCAGGGCGGAGCTGGACGCCCCGGCATGACGCGCCGGCGTCACCGGATTGTGGTACCAGGCTCCCGTATCGTGGGAAACTGCAGCGCGCGGGCGCGGCGCCGACTAGCCTGGCCGGTGATGCGCACCGTACTGATCCTTCGTCGCCGCGGCGGGTTCTGACAGGCCGACCCCGCCGCGGAGGCGGTCGTGCGGCCTGAGCCGGGGCGACGACGGAGCGCAGCTCCCTCCATCGGGTCCACCCGAGACCCGGTCTCCCTCCTCGCGGACTCCACCCGGTGATCCCGGGCGTCTGCCCGCGGCCGACGGTGTCGTCGGCGTGACGAACCGCGTATCCAATGGGGCGGTTCATTCTGGACTGTTTGATTCATTCTCGAAAATCCGATTGATCCTGGAGTATCCGATGTCGCGTAGGCGTCCCACGATGAGCGAGGAGGAGCGCGAGCAGGCCCGTCGCGCCCTGCAGACCTCGATGGACACCCGTCAGTAGCACCCGTTCCGGTGCGCGGTGCGGGTGACGCGCCGGTGGCCGGGCGCCCGGTGGGCGACCGGCCACCCGCGTACCGTCCGGTAGACGGCAGTCGATCGTGTGAACCGGTTGACATTCTCCGCCGGGGGGGGATGGGGGAATGGGCCCGACCACGGGAGGGGCTCGGGAGGTGGCAGGTGCAACGGCGGGGTGGGCTGGGTCTGGTCGGCCCGGCCAGGCTGCGTACGGGCCTGACCCTGGCCGCGGTGCTGCTGGTGACCGCAGCGACCCAGGTCGTGCCGCAACCGGTGGCCGCCGCGGTGGCGGTAGGGCCGGTGGTCACCGGGCTGCCGACGGTGCCGTTCGACGTCCGGATCGACATCAACCGGCAGCGGGTGCTGCAGCTGGCGTTCTCCGGTCGGCCCGACGCCGCGCGGTACCGGATGATGCTCGCCCAGGGTCGGCGTTTCCTCCACTTCGACCCCGACGCCAACCGGGGTCGCGGCTCCTGGGTGGAGCTGATCGGCACCATCGACGAGCGCACCGAGGTGGTCGGCATCCTCGTGCCCGGTAGCGGCGCATTCATCGAGGACGACAACTTCCACAAGTACCACCAACGCGCCCTCCATCTGGTGCAGGAGGCCGAGGGCCGGCTGGCGATGGTGGTGTGGGCCGGCGGCACCTTCCCCAAGGGGTGGATCCAGGGCGCCTTCACCCACTACCACCGCAGGCTCGGTAAGGCGCTGGCGCTGTTCTCGCACGAGCTGCGGGCCGAGATCGACCGGGTACGCGGCCCCGGTTCCGGGGTCCGGGTGGTGGTGGCCGGCCACTCGTTCGGCGGCGCGGTGGTCGGCTCGGCGGAGCGGTTCGGGCTGTCCGCGGACGCGGTGCTCCACATCGCCTCCGCCGGTGTGGGCGAGGTCAGCGACCCGTACGACTACCCGGTGCCGGACCGGCCGCGCTACTCGCTGACCGCACCGGGCGACCTCATCAGCTACGTGCAGGGGTTGCCCGGCCTGCCCGGGCTGGGCCACGGCCCGGACCCGGACACCTTCCGCTGCACGCTCGAGCTGCCCACCGGGTACCTGCCGGACGACCCGGAGGCCCCCGACGAGTTCGGTGAACCGCTGGGCGGGCGCGCCGGTCGGCCGATCGGCGGCGTCTCGTCCCACAGCGAGGTCTTCATCCGTCACTCCGACGCCTGGTGGCAGATCTTCCGGGTGTTCCTCGGGACCGCCCCGCCGGTGCCGGACTGCCCGCCGCCGTCGGACAAGGGCGGCGTGGACGTCCGGCTGCTGCCGTTGGTGGTACCCCGGGTGGTCACCGGCAGCCAGTGCCGGGCCGGCGACGGGCTGCGGCCCGGCGACCGGGAGCGACTGCTCGCCCGGTTCCGGGCCGGGCGCGCGGCGAACGGCCGCGCCGGCCGTGACCGCCTGACGCGGCGACCCGGTCGGCCGGTGGAGCAGACCGGGTGACGACCGGTGGGGCGGACCGGGTGACGGGTGACGACCGCCGGCGCGACGCCGGCGTCAGCGTGCGACGGGGGTGACCGTGACCGGCGAGGAGGTGCGGGCGCCGCGGGACGCGGCGCCGGACGGGCTGACGGTGGTGGACAAGCCCGCCGGCATGACCTCGCACGACGTGGTGGCGCGGGTGCGTCGGCTCGCCCGCACCCGCCGGGTCGGCCACGCCGGCACCCTCGACCCGATGGCCACCGGGGTGCTGGTGGTCGGCGTGGGTCGGGCCACCCGGATGCTGGGTTACCTGACCGGCCACGACAAGAGCTACCGCGCCACCATCCGGCTCGGCCAGTCCACCGTCACCGACGACGCCGAGGGGGAGGTGACCGCGACCGCCGCCACCGACCACGTGACCGACGAGGCGATCCGGCGGGGCCTGGCGGACCTCACCGGGCCGCTGCAGCAGGTGCCCAGCGCGGTCAGCGCCATCAAGGTGGACGGACGCCGCGCGTACCGGAGGGTGCGGGCCGGGGAACAGGTGGAGCTCGCCCCCCGCGCGGTGACCGTGCACGCGCTGGAACTCCACGAGGTACGCCGGGTCGACGCTCTGATCGACCTCGACGTCACGGTCACCTGCTCGGCCGGCACCTACGTGCGCGCCATCGCCCGCGACCTCGGCCGGGCGCTCGGCACCGGCGGGCACCTCACCGCGCTGCGGCGCACCGCGGCGGGGCCGTTCACACTCGCCGAGGCGGTGCCGCTGGACCAGCTCGCCGACCGGGGGGTGGTGACCCTGCCGCTGGCGGAGGCGGCCCGCCGGGTATTCCCGGCGCGCGAGGTCACCGCCGCGCAGGCGCAGGCCCTGGCGCACGGGCGCCCCCTGCCGGCCGTTGGCCTGCCCGGCCCGTACGCGGCGTTCGCCCCGGACGGCCGGGTGCTGGCGATCCTGTCGGAGCGGGGCGGCCTGGCCCGCCCCGAGGCGGTGCTGGCGCCGGCGTAGGCCCGCCCGGTTAGGCTGGCGCGCGGCGGGCGCGTACGCCGGTGGCCGCGGCGCGCCGGTCCGCGGGCGCCGGACCACACGGGACGGGAGGATGCGGTGAAGCGGTGGCGCGGCCTGGAGGCGGTCCCCGGCGGCTGGGGACGCAGCGTGGTGACCATCGGGGTCTTCGACGGCGTGCACCGCGGCCACCAGCGGATCATCGGCGAGGCGGTCGCGCGCGCCCGGGACCTCGGCCTGGAGTCGGTGGTCGTCACCTTCGACCCGCACCCGTCGGAGGTGGTCCGCCCGGGCACCCACCCGGCGGTGCTCACCGAACCGGCCCGCAAGGCGGAGCTGATCGAGGAGCTGGGGGTCGACGCGCTGTGCGTCATCCCGTTCACGGTCGAGTTCTCCCACCTGCCCGCGGAGCGCTTCGTGCACGACGTGCTGGTGGAGACCCTGCACGCCGCGGTCGTGGTGGTGGGGGAGAACTTCCGGTTCGGCCACCGGGCGGCCGGCGACCGGGTGCTGCTCGAGGAGCTCGGCCGGCGGTTCGGCTTCGAGGTGGTGACCCCGTCGCTGGTCGGCTCCGACACGGCGGTGATCTCCTCCACGTACATCCGCGCCTGCGTGGCCGCCGGGGACGTGGCGACCGCCGCCGAGGCGCTGGGCCGGCCGCACCGGCTGGAAGGGGTGGTGGTCCGGGGCGACGGCCGGGGCCGCCAGCTCGGCTTCCCCACCGCCAACCTCATGTGCGGCCGGTACGCCGCGGTGCCGGCCGACGGGGTGTACGCCGCGTGGGCGTACCACCGGGGCGGTCGGCACATGGCCGCGGTGTCGGTGGGCACCAACCCGACCTTCTCCGGACGCGAGCGGCGGGTCGAGCCCTACCTGCTCGACTTCGACGGCGATTTGTACGGGGAGCGGATCGCGCTGGACTTCGTGGCGAGGTTGCGCCCCATGCTCACCTTCCGGGAGATTCCCGCCCTCATCGCCCGGATCCACGAGGACGTCGCCGAGACCCGCCGGGTGCTCGGGGGATAGCGCGTCCGGACCGCCCCGGCCGACTGGTAGCCTGACACCAGCCGCGGCGAGGTGCCGCCGGCGGCTCCGTCTGCCTGCTCGACGCCGCGGGCGACGGAGTCAGGCTCCCCCCACCGCGTACGGCGGTGGCGACACCCGGAGAGGGACGATGGCGCTCGACGAGAAGCGGAAGGCGGAGATCATCAAGGAGTACGCCACCGCCGAGGGCGACACCGGGTCGCCGGAGGTCCAGGTGGCCCTGCTCACTGAACGGATCCGTAACCTCACCGAGCATCTCAAGGTTCACAAGCACGACCACCACAGCCGTCGCGGGCTGCTGCTGCTGGTCGGCCGCCGCAAGCGGCTGATGAGCTACCTGCAGCGGGTCGACATCGAGCGGTACCGCAGCCTGCGGGACCGGCTCGGCCTGCGGCGGTGACCCGGGTCAGGGATGCGGCCACCGGCCGCCTCCCTGACCGACATCGGTACCCACACGGCACCGGTGGCGGGGCGCGGCCGGCACAGCTGCGCTCCGGTCCTCGGTAGTGGCTTCCGGGTACGGGGCGGCGTCCCCACCCGGTGGCTTCGATCGATGACCGGTCGCTCCTCCCGGCTAGGCCCCGATCCTCCGGTGCGCAGCACACGAGGGAGCAACGCCTTCATGACACAACTCAAGGGGTTGGGCGACCAGCAGGTCACCGCCGTCATCGACAACGGCCCGGCTGGCACCCGCACCGTCACCTTCACCACGGGCCGGTTGGCCCGGCAGGCGGCCGGGTCCGCCCTGGTGTCGTTGCACGGCACGGTGGTGCTGTCGGCCACCACGGTCAGCCGGCAGCCGCGGGAGCAGTTCGACTTCTTCCCGCTCACCGTCGACGTGGAGGAGCGGATGTACGCGGCCGGGCGCATCCCCGGCTCGTTCTTCCGGCGCGAGGGTCGGCCCAGCGAGGACGCGATCCTCACCTGCCGCCTCACCGACCGGCCGCTGCGGCCGAGCTTCGCCAAGGGGCTGCGCAACGAGGTCCAGATCGTCGCCACCGTGCTGTCGCTGGACCCGTCGCACCCGTACGACGTCCTGGCGATCAACGCGGCCTCGATGTCCACCAGGCTGTCGGGGCTGCCGTTCTCCGGCCCGATCGGCGCCACCCGGATGGTGCACATGGACGGCCGGTGGATCGCCTTCCCCACCCTGGAGGAGATCGAGCGGTCCACCTTCGACATGGTGGTCGCCGGCCGGGTGCTGCCGGACGGCGATGTGGCGAT
>CAZSNW010000100.1:0-9508 GCA_964608245.1 uncultured Micromonosporaceae bacterium | reverse complement strand
AGCGTGCGTGTGATGTTCGTGGGCATGAACACTCCGGTGTGTGCACACGTCGTACACGCAAGACCGGCCGCCCGACCCCATGTCTCACCGCAGGGGTCGCCCGCGGGTACGCACGGGTACCCGGGGCGCGAGGAGCCGACCGACCCGCGGGTGTCTCACCCGGACATGCGGTGGTCGTCCCGCCGGAACTCCCAGGCACCGCCGCTGTCGCGGCTCACACGGGAGCCCAGCGGATAGCCGCCCACCTCCTGCCCGCGCCGCCAACCGTTGAAGTAGCCGCTGGTGTGGGCGGCGATGCTGGCCGGGTCGCGGACGACCCGCAGCGGCCGGTCCCGGTCGGTGTACGCCGAACCCGGGATGAGGTTGGCGTGCGGCACCCGCCGCGGCAGGCCCGAGGCGGTCTTCTCGCCCACCTTCGGCCGGACGGCCTGTTCCGCCACCTTCCAGCCGAGATCGGCGTTCCTGCCCCAGGTCGCGTTCTTGTCGCGGGCGCTGAACCACGCGGAACGCGTCTGCGCGAAGATCAGCAGGTCGCTGTCGGACTCGTCCGCCTCGACCGGTGGCTCGCTGATCGGCCGCTCGGACCCCACCAGCCGCAGCTGTCGTTGCGGCGGCGGGGCGGACAGGCTCTCCAGCTCCTCCCGCAGGTCGTCCGGCAGGGTCGGCTCCACCAGCCGCAGCGGCGGCGGCGCGTCCGGCCGACGCCGGTCGCCGGTATGCCAGGGCGGCGTCACCGACCGCGCCCGCTCCGCGTGCGGTGGGGCCGGCGGGGCCGACTGGGGCGAGGTGGTCGGGGTCCGCGCCCACTCGTCGTCGGGCGGGTTGGTCGGCCAGGTCGACCGGCTGCCGGGGGGCGGCCCCTCCGGCGCCAGTCGGGGTGTCGGGACGGCCCGACGTTCGGCACCCGCGGTGCGCGGTGTGCCGGGCGGCGCCGAGGTGGGCCGCCGGGACGGCGTCGCGCCGATGGGCGTGATGCCGGGCGGCGGTGGCGGCGCCGAGGTCGGCCGGGCCGCCGGTGCCGGGCCAGGGGCAGCGGGAGCGGCGGTGGCGGCCGAAGATGCCACCGGTGCGGGCTGCGGAGCGACGGCCGGAGCCGCCGGCGCCGCAGCCGGGGCGGCCGGTGCGGTGGCGACCGGCGATGGGGCCGCGCCCGCGGGCGCCGCGGCGGGAGCCTGCGGGGGCGCCGCGGGGGGAGCCTGAGCGGGTGCAGCGGGCGCCTGAGCCGGCGCGGCGGCAGCCTGCGCCGGCGGGACCGGGGCCTGCGCCGGAGGAGCCGCACCGTTCACCGAAGCCGGGGCCGGCGGGGACGCAACGGGTGCGGCCCGGCCGTTGAGGCGCGACGCCAGGGTCTCGACGATCGCCGCCCGGGCCGCGTCGAAGCAGCGGACCGCCGCGACCGCCTGCCGGACCGTCTGCGCCACCGCGCTCCCCAGCGTCCGGCCCGCGCCGCTGCGCCGGGGGGTCTCCGCGATCGCCACCCGCAGAGCGGTGATCGCCTCGGAGACGGTGGCGTGGTCGGCGACGCCGCTGGCGGTCAGCCGGGAGGTGACCTCGTCGATCGTGGCGGCCACCTCGCGTCCGCGGCCGCCGGCGACCAGCGCCCCGGGATCCGGCAGCGCGTCGATCACCGCCATCGCGACCGGGTCGGACGGGTCCGGGTAGGCGCGCAGCGCCGCCGGGTAGAGCTCCCGCAGCACCTCGCGCAGCGCCACCTTGGCGGCGTGCCGTCCGGTCGCCAGCGCCCCGTCGGCGGCCAGGACCTGCTTGAGGTCGACGAGATCCGGCGGCACCGGCAGGCTGGTGGCGGTCAGGACGCCGGCCTGAAGCGCCCGGGCGAGCCCGAGCGCCCGCCGCTGGGCCGGGGTGGCCCCACCGTCGAGCAGGTCGTCCGTGAAGCGTTCGGTGGACTCGTCGGTGACCGCCCGGTCGCTGAACGCCAGCGCCCACCCGGCCGCGGTCAGCAGCCGGGGCACCAGGTGACGGTCGCTGTCGGAGGCGATCGCCACGGTGTACGGGCCACCGGAGCGCTCCGCGAGCAGCGAGCTGAGGAACGCGTACCCACGGGGATGGTCGTCCAGATCGAAGACGTCCAGCGTGCGTCCGATGTCGTCGACCATGGCGGCGACCAGGGGGACCCCGGACGTGCCCGGCTCCGCCGACGGTTCAGCCGCGACGAGACCGCAGTAGACCCGCAGGAGTGCCACCGCGTCGCCTCCTCCTCTTTCCCTGGTCGGTCACCGCGTCCGCGTCCATGGTCGATCGCGCCCGCTCACTCGATGAACTTCGTCGCCGCGGTGATCTTGCCGATGACGTTCCGCCACCCCAGGCTGGCCTGCTGCACGCCGAAGCGGCGAAGACGGCGCCGCGCCAGCATGCCGGGCAGTCCACCGTCAGCCGCGGCGCGCAACGTGTCGTCGAGGTCGTCCAACGGTGACCCCGGCGCCAGTGTCTCGATCACCGACGCCAGCCGCAGCGCGTACGCCGCGTCCCGCGCGAACTCGCCCGCGGAGATCAGCAGCTGCAGATCCCAGGCGTCCGGGCCGCCGCGGAGGTTCTCCACCACGAGGTCCAGCGCGTAGGTGTCCTCCTCGGCCGGCCTGACGTGCTCCGGCCGCAGCTCCTCGACCACCGTGGGCCACTCCGGGAGCTGGGCGAGTTCGTGCGGGCTGCCGGAGCGTACGAAGTCCACCAGCGCCTCGGGGGTGCCGAACAGCAGCAGCTGACCCTCGTGGATGAGGAACAGCGGCACCTCCTCGTCCGGCGACGGGCCGTCCTCGAAGTCCGCCGGGTCCGGAACGTAGTCGTCGGTCTCCGCGTCGGTCCGGGCGTCGGTGTCCGCGGCGCCGGTCCGGTCGCGCAGCTCACCGACGGTCCGGTACGCCCGGAGGGTCACCCCCACGACATCGCCGGGCAGCGCGACCTCCACCGGGTGGATGTCGACCTTGGTCCACAGCTCGCGGTCGGACGGCTCCGCGGTCACTGCACCTCCCGTACTGGCGATGTCACGCGATACACCATAGCTTTCGGTGCGCCTCAGGTCAGCCCTCCTGCCGCACAGGCTGTCCGTCATCGCACGCCGTGACCTGGGACGTCGGCCACCTCCGGGAGACGCAGCTCACAGCGGTGCCGCCCGGGACACGCCGGGGACGGGGCGGTCACCCCGGGCGTACGCGTTAGAGCGGGGCTGCGGGGGGAATACGCATGAGCGGGGAGTGCAACACCCGATCCGGTAGGTAGTCGCACATCGACGAGGAGGTTGGGTCATGGCCTCACCGACAACAACGACCCGGATGGAGCACCATCCGGACATCGCCGCGATGCGGATGCCGTACGAGCGGATGGCCGAGTCGCGCCCCACGCAGTTCACCTCGGGGCTGGCCTTCCTCGCCGGT
The DNA here is from genome assembly GCA_964608245.1 of uncultured Micromonosporaceae bacterium. GTDB lineage: Bacteria > Actinomycetota > Actinomycetes > Mycobacteriales > Micromonosporaceae > Natronosporangium. The sequence continues at coordinate 6,116 of CAZSNW010000100.1, read as the reverse complement.
GTCTACCTGGCGATCTCGCCGTGGGTGGTGGGGTTCGCCAACCTGAGCTCCATCACGGTGAACAACCTGATCACGGGCATCGCCGCGGCGCTGCTGGCCGCGGGGTACGCGTCGGCGTTCGGGCGTACGCACGGCCTGTCGTGGGTACTTCCGCTGATCGGCGTCTGGACCATCATCTCGCCGTGGGTGGTCCGCGGGAACGTGGACACGACCCCGGTGATCTGGAACAACATCGTGGTCGGCGCCGTGATCGTGCTGTTCGGGCTGCTGACGGCGATCACGAGCATGCGGGGTGACCGTATGGCCCGCCGCATGATGCGCTGACCGGCGGAACCTGATGTCCGGCACCTCATGGTCCGGACAGTCCGGAGCCGGGGCCGGGTCCCGTCAGGGACCCGGCCCCGGCCGCTCTTCTCGACAACTTCGCCGCAGTTGTCGTTCCGGGATGCCTCTTCTCGACAACTTCGCCGCAGTTGTCGTGCCAGGGCGCCTTTCGGCGACAACTTCGCCGCAGTTGTCGGGCGCGGCGGGCCCTGCGGCGACAACGTCGCCGCAGTTGTCGCGCGGGGTCGTCTGTCGTGACGGTGACTCTGTATTGCCTAGACGTCAACTAGATGCCATAGTGACGTCGTGCAAGACACGAGCGATGGTTCCAAGCGTCGGCATGATGCGGACGATGACGGCGTCCTGTCGCCGCTGTTGCGTCGACTGCCCCCGTCCGTCGCCGGCATCCTCACGGTCATCCGCCTGCTTCCCCGGCTCCACCCGGTCACTCCGTGGCTGCTGTGGCTCGGCGTCCTCGCCGCGGCCGTCCTGCCCGTCGCCGCCGCCGTCAGCACCGGGCTGCTCGTCGGTTCCATCCCCGCCGCCGTCGACGGTGGCCTGGACTCGCCGGCCGGCCGGCACACCCTCACCCTGCTCGCCGCCACCGCCGCGTTCGTCATCGGGCGGCTGGCGGTCGAACCGCTCAACACCGCGCTCGCGCGTACCCTCGGCCGGCGGGTCGAGTGGTACCTGCGGGAGCGGATCATGACCGCGGTGGCCCGCCCGGCCGGCATCGCCCACCTCGACGACCCGGAGGTGCTCGCGCAGCTGCGCATCGCCCGCGGTCTCGGCATGGACACCAACCGGCCCGACCTCGCGGTGGAGGCGCTGGCCCGAATCCTGCCGCTGTGGGTGCAGGCGCTCGGCTCAGCCGTCGTCCTCCTCGCCTTCCACTGGTGGTTGGGCCTGCTGTGGCTGGTCGTCTGGCCGCTCGTGGTCCACGCCATGCAGCGCGAGTACATCCGGGTGGGCCAGGTCGGGTACGGGCTGTCGGACGCCCTGCGCCGCGCCGAGTACCTGCGCGACCTCGCCACCACCCCGCCGGCCGCCAAGGAGCTCCGGATCTGGGGGATGCTCGACTGGATCGTCGAGCGGTTCCAGACCGCCTGGCGGAGCGCCATCGAACCGGTGTGGCACGCCCGGCGTCCGCGCCCGTGGATCGTCGTCGCCTCCGCCGGTGCGGTGCTGCTCGTCAACCTGTTGTCGTACGGGCTGCTCGCGTACGCGGCGATCCGTGGCGACCTCGGTCTAGCCGCGGTCGCCGTGTTCACCCAGGCGTTGGCCAACGTGAACCTGTACACGGCGTTCAGCGACGACAACGCGCACCTGTCGTACGCGGCGGTGTCGGTACCGAAGATGCTCGCGCTCGACCGCCGGCTGTCCGGCGGCCAGCCGGCGGTCCAGCGGACCGGTCGGGCGCCGGCCGCGCCACGGCGGCCACTGCCCGACGACGCGCCTCGTGAGGGCATCACCTTCCACGGCGTCCGGTTCCGCTACCCGAACGCCGGACACGACGCGCTACGCGGGCTCGACCTCCACATCCCCGCCGGCCGGTCGCTGGCGATCGTCGGCGCCAACGGCGCCGGCAAGACCTCCCTGGTCACCCTGCTGTGCGGGCTGTACGCACCGACCGCCGGCCGGATCACCGTCGACGGGGTCGACCTCGCCGACCTCGACCCCGACCAGTGGCGCGGCCGGATCGCCGTCCTGTTCCAGGACTTCGTCCGCTACCAGCTGTCGGCCGCGGACAACATCGGCCTCGGCGCGCCGGAACGGGCCGGTGACCGGGAGGCGGTGCGGGCCGCCGCCGCCCGCGCCGACGTGCTCGACCTCGTCGAGTCGCTGCCCCACGGCTTCGACACGGTGCTGTCCCGCGAGTACCCCGGCGGGGTCGACCTGTCCGGTGGGGAGTGGCAGCGGATCGCGCTGGCCCGCGCCATGTTCGCGGTGGCCGCCGGCGCCCGGGTGCTGGTGCTGGACGAACCGACCGCCGCCCTGGACGTCCGCGCCGAGGCCGCCCTCTACGACCGGTTCCTGGAGCTGACCGCGGGGCTGACCACGATCCTCATCTCGCACCGGTTCTCCACCGTCCGCCGCGCTGACCACATCGTCGTGCTCGCCGACGGAGCGGTGGTCGAACAGGGTACGCACGAGGAGCTGATGGCCGCCGGCGGCCGGTACGCGCGGATGTTCACCGTGCAAGCCGCCCGGTTCACCGACGCCACCCCGCTCGACCTTCCGATGAGGAGTACCGCCGATGCGTGAGACCCTGCGCGCGTACCGGACGCTGATGGCGCTGTGCTTCCGCGCCGCGCCCTGGCAGGCCACCGGCCAGCTGGTCACCGGGCTGCTCATGGCGCTGGCCGCGCCGGTCACCGCGTACGGCGCCAAGCTGCTGGTGGACGCGGTGGTGGACGGCGACCTGTCCACGGCGCTCGGGGCCGGGGCGGTGGTGTCGGTCACCTTCGCCGTGACGCTGGTGATCACCCTGTACTACGTCGACTTCGTGTTCGGGGTGTTCGAACGCGCCGGCGGCGAGGCCGACCGGCGGCTGATGCGGTTGATGGGCGGCACCGACGGTCTCGCCCACCACGAGCGGCCCGACTACCTGGACCAGGTGCAGCTCATCCGGGAGCGCCGCCGCGACCTGGCCGCCGCGGTCAACGCCACCGCGGGCCTGCTGCGCAACTTCCTCACGGTCGGGCTCACCGGGGTGCTGCTCGCCGCCGTCGACCCGCTGCTCGCCGCCCTGCCGGCGGTCGCGGTGCTGTCGCTGTGGCTGGCCCGGCGGGGGCGGAACGTCGAGGTCGCCGCCGAGGAGGCCACCGCCGCCACCGAACGGTTGCGCCGTCACCTGTTCGACGTGGCCACCGCCGCGCCGTCCGGCAAGGAGCTGCGGATCTTCGGCACCGCGGAGACGCTGCGGGCCCGGCACCACGCGGTGTCCGCCGAGGTGGTGCGGGAACGGGACCGGGCCACCTGGCGGGCCACCGCGTTGCAGGTGGTCGACGGGTTGATCACCGGCCTGGCGTACGCCGGCGCGGTGGCGCTGGTGCTGGTGCGGGCGGTCGGTTCTGCCGCGACCGCCGGCGACGTGGTGCTGGTGGTGGCGCTCGCCGCTCAGCTCAGCTTCGCCGTCTACGGCGGGGCGATCTACGCCGGCTACTTCCTGCGGGTGATGACGCTCGCCCGGCGGTTCGTGTGGCTGGAGCGGTACGCGCGCGACGCCGTCCGCCGGCCCGCGGCCCCGGTCGCGCCGCCGGCGCGACTGCGGGACGGCATCGTGCTGCGCGACGTCAGCTTCGCCTACCCGGGCACTGAGCGGCCGGTGCTCGAGCGCGTGTCGCTGCGGCTGCCGGCCGGCGCGGTGGTGGCGCTGGTGGGGGAGAACGGCGCCGGCAAGACCACGCTGGTCAAGCTGCTGTGCGGGTTCTACCGGCCGGACGAGGGGGAGGTCCTTGTCGACGGGGTGGACCTGGAGCGGATCCCGCCACACCTGTGGCGCGCACGGGTCGCCGCCGCGTTCCAGGACTTCGCACGGTTCGAGTTCACCGCCGGCGAGACCGTCGGCGTCGGTGATCTGCCCCGGGTGGACGACGAAGCGGCGCTCCGCGCCGCCCTGCGCCGGGGTGACGCGACCGCGGTGGTGGACGACCTGCCGCGGGGACTCGCCACCCCGTTGGGCGCGCGCTGGGACGGCGGGGTGGACCTCTCCGGCGGCCAGTGGCAGCGGCTGGCGCTGGCCCGCGGGCTGATGCGGGAGGACCCCCTGCTGGTGGTGTTCGACGAGCCGACCGCGGCGCTGGACCCGCAGGCCGAGCACGCGCTGTTCGAACGGTTCGCCGAGGCGGCCCGGGAGGGGCGTCGGCACGGCACCGTCACGCTGCTCGTGTCGCACCGCTTCTCGACCGTCCGCATGGCCGACCTCATCGTGGTGCTCGACTCCGGACGCGTCCGGGAGTTCGGCAGCCACGACGAGCTGGTGGCCGCCGACGGGCTGTACGCCGAGCTGTACCAGCTGCAGTCCGCCGCCTATTGCTGACCTCTTCTCTTCCGCACCTGCGGGGACCCTCCTTTTCCGCAACTGCGGCGAAGTTGTCGTCACGAAGGGCCCTTCGACGACAACTTCGCCGCAGTTGTCGTCGAAGGGCCGCAGTTGTCGTCGAAGGGCCGCAGGTGGCGTCGAAGGGCCGTAGCTGTCGCAGGGAACGGTCAGAAGCGGGGCATGCCACCGAACTGGCGGTCACCCGCGTCGCCGAGCCCCGGCACGATGAACTTCTCGGCGTTCAGCCCTTCGTCGACGGCGGCGGTGACCACCCGCAGCGGCAGTCCTGTCGCCTCCAGCCGGGCCAACCCCTCCGGCGCGGCCAGTACGCACAGCACGGTGACGTCCCGGCAGCCCCGGTCGACGAGCAGCCGGCAGCAGTGCTCCAGCGACCCGCCGGTGGCGAGCATCGGGTCCAGCACGAGCACCCACCGCCCGGTCAGGTCGGTCGGCAGCGACTCCATGTACGCGCGGGGCTGGAACGTCCGCTCGTCCCGGGCCAGACCGACGAACCCCATGGACGACTCGGGCAGCAGGGCCAGCGCCGCCTCGGCCATGCCGAGTCCGGCCCGCAGGACGGGGACGAGCAGGGGCGGGTCGGCCACGCGTACCCCCTCGGTCGGACCGACCGGGGTGGTGATCGGGAACCGGGTGACCTCGATGCCGCGGGTGGCCTCGTACACCAGCATGGTGGTCAGCTCACGCAGCGCGGCGCGGAACGCCCCCGGGTCGGTGCGCTCGTCGCGTAACGCGGTGAGGCGGGTCTGCGCCAGGGGGTGGTCGACCACGTGAACGTCCACCCGGCCAACCTACCCGCAGCCGCGCCGGACCGGCGGACACACCGGGTCGGCGTCGCAGTGCCCGGACGCCGCCGGGCAGCAGCGCACCGGCGGCCAGCGGGCGTCTCTTCGCAACTGCGGCGAAGTTGTCATCGAAGGGCCCTTCATGACGACAACATCGCCGCAGTTGTCGCGGGAAGGCGCCGTCAGACGCGCGGCGGCGGCTGCGGCACCATGTACGACCGGCGGATCGGTGCCCGTCCCGGCGGCTGCTGGGGCTCCGGCCCCGGGTCGGCCAGCTCCGGGATCGGCATGGTGACCGGGTGGCCGACGGTCACCGTCACCTTCTCCCCGTGGTGCAGCAGCTCGATCCGGGAGCCCTCCGCGTGCTCACCCTCCCGCAGGTAGTAGGTGGTCTCCTTGTGCCGCACGCTGACCCGCAGCCGCATCCCCCGCCACAGCAGGGAGAACTCCAGCAGCGAGATGCGGCTGGGCAGCCGGGGCGCGAACGACAGGATCCCGTCGTGGTCGCGCATCCCGCCGAGCCCGGCGACCAGCGCGATCCACGACCCGGCCAGCGCCGCCAGGTGGACGCCGTCCCGGGTGTTGCGGTGCGTGTCGTGCAGGTCGATGAGGGCCGCCTCGCCCAGGTAGTCGTGGGCCAGCTCCAGGTGGCCGGTCTCAGCGGCCAGCACCGCCTGGGTGCAGGCGGACAGCGAGGAGTCGCGGACCGTGCGCTGCTCGTAGTAGTGGAAGTTGCGCTGCTTCTCCTCCGGGGTGAAGGCGTCGCCCCGCCAGTGCATCGCCAGCACCAGGTCGGCCTGCTTGATGACCTGCTTGCGGTACAGGTCGAAGTACGGGTGGGTGAGCAGCAGCGGGTAGTCCTCCGGCCGGGTGGAGGCGAAGTCCCACTCCTGGAAGCGGGTGAAGCCCTCGCACTGCTGGTGCACCCCGAGTTCCTCGTCGTA
>CAZSNW010000099.1:0-9583 GCA_964608245.1 uncultured Micromonosporaceae bacterium | reverse complement strand
GGGGCCCGCTCTTTCCCTGGCGGTTGGGTAGTCGGCGCCGGCGGGTGGCGGGCCCGCCCCCGCCGGCCCCGCCACCGTCATCCGTGTGAGGGAGTTCTCATGAGCGTCTCATGGTCCCTTTCACCGGCGGACAGGAAGCTTGGGGAGTGGACCCACAACGAGGCGCAACGGGAATCGGCGTCGGCGCGCTCGCCGCGCTGATGGCGGGCGTCGGCCTGCCGGTCGTGCTGCCGCCCCCCACCGTGGACGGCATCGAGGTCGTGGTGCCGTCCGGCGACATCCAGGCGCAGGTCGTCGACATGGACGACAGCCCGTACGACTCCGTCGACAGTCCGGACGACAGCCCGAGCGTCAGCCCGGACGACACCCCGGACACGCCGGACGACGACCTGGACGACACTCCGGATACTCCTGATACTCCGGATACACCCGACGACACGCCCGACACCCCTGACACGCTCTGACACCACCGATGTCTGACGCCCGGACCGGCCGTCGCAGTACACGGGAGCGGCTCCGCCGGCTGCGCCCGGTGGTCGGCCTGCGGCTGCGGCTGCTGGGTTGGGCGCTGCTGCTGCTCGCGTTCGCGAGCCTGGCGTCGGTGGTGATCATCCACCAGGTCCTCATCAACGAACTCGACAACCGGGTCCGGTCCGACCTGCTGCAGGAGGTGACCGAGTTCCGGCAGCTCGTCGGCGGGGTGAACCCGCAGACCGGCGAGCCGTTCGGCACCGACGTGGTCGCGATCGCCGACACGTACCTGGCGCGCAACGTGCCGCACCAGGGCCAGGCGGTCCTCATCTTCCTCGACGGTCGCCTCCACGCCGTCAGCGCGGAAGCGCCGTTCGACCTGTCCACCGACCCTGAGCTGGTGGGCCGGTGGACCACGGTGACGAGCAGCCTGTGGGGACAGACCGGCACCCCGGCCGGTGACGCCCGGTGGTTGGCGGTCCCGATCACCGTCGACGGCGAGGTACGGGGACAGGTGGTGGTCGCCAGCTTCATCGGCGGTCAGATGGCCGAGATCGACCGGCTGGTACGCGTGACGGCGACCGGCTGCCTGCTGGTGATCGCGGTGGTGGCCGCCGGCGGCTACTTCGCGATGGGGCGCGCGTTGCGGCCGTTGCGAACGGTGACCGAGACCGCCCGCCGGATCGAGCAGACCGACGACCTGTCCCGGCGGATCGAGGTGACCGGCTCCGACGAGGTGGCGCACCTCGGCCGGACCTTCAACGCGATGCTGGAGCGGCTGGAGCGGGCCTTCGCCGCCCAGCAGGCCTTCCTCAGCGACGTCGGGCACGAGCTGCGGACCCCGATCACCATCGTCCGCGGCCATCTGGAGCTGATGGGGGACGACCCGCAGGAGCGGCGGGAGACCGTCGCGCTGGTCATGGACGAGCTGGACCGGATGAGCAGGATGGTCGACGACCTGCTGGTGCTGGCCCGGGCGGAGCGGCCGGACTTCCTTCGGCCCGAGACCGTCGCCGTCGCCCGGCTGATGACCGACCTCTTCGTCAAGGCCACCGCCCTGGGCCCACGCCACTGGCGGCTCGGGGAGGTCGCACAGGTCACGGTACGCGGGGACCCGCACCGGCTCACCCAGGCGCTGACCCAGCTGGTGCAGAACGCCGTCCAGTTCACCACCGAGGGCGACACCATCGAGCTGTCGGCGACGGTGACCGACGGGTGGCTCCACCTCTCGGTCCGCGACACCGGGGTGGGGATCGACCCGGCAGACCAGGAGCGCATCTTCCAGCGGTTCGCCCGGGTCGGCGCGGGGGCGCACCGGCGGGACGGCACCGGGCTGGGCCTGGCCATCGTGGCCGCGATCGCCGCCGCCCACCGCGGTCGGGTGACGGTGGACAGCGCCCCGGGCGCCGGCTCCACCTTCACCCTGGTGCTCCCGATGGAGCAACCGGCCGGTCCGCCACGACAGGGTGTCGGCTCCGCGGACGACCGCGGCGACGCCGCGGCCCCGCCCGCCGCGCAGACCCGGTCCGCGGTCGCGGACACAGGGGCGGGGTCTAACGAGGCTCCGGACGTGAGCGTGGACGCGCCGGCCGGGTCGCGGGAGGATCCCGTGGTGTCCGCCGAACCGCTGACGGCGTCGGGCGGGGCTCCGGCCGCCGTGTCGACGCCGCGCTCCACCGCACCGGGGGTGGCGGGATGAACCGGATCCTCATCGTGGAGGACGAGCCGCGCATCGCCTCCTTCCTGGAGAAGGGGTTCCGCGCCGCCGGATACGTCACCACCACGGTCGGCAACGGGTTGGACGCCGTCGTGTACGCCCGTAGCAGCGACGTGGATCTGATGATCCTCGACCTCGGCCTGCCCGGACAGGACGGCCTGGCGGTGCTGTCCCAGGTCCGGGCCCGCGGCGAGCGGATGCCGGTCATCGTCCTCACCGCGCGCGACAGCGTGCCTGACCGGGTGACCGGGCTGGACCTCGGCGCGGACGACTATCTCACCAAGCCGTTCAGCTTCGAGGAGCTGCTCGCGCGGGTCCGGGCCCGGCTGCGGGACCGGGGACGCCCGGCGGAGACCACGCTCACGGTGGGGCGGTTGACGCTGGACCTGGTCCGCCGGACGGTGACCGTGGGTGGACGGGCGGTGGAGCTGACCGCCCGGGAGTTCCTGCTGGCCGAGGTGCTGGCCCGCCACCCGGGCCAGGTGCTGAGCCGGGAGCAGCTGCTGGACCGGGTGTGGGGGTTGGCGCACGACCCCGGCTCGAACGTGGTCGACGTCTACATCGGATACCTGCGGCGCAAGCTCGGCGCGGACCTGATCCAGACGGTCCGCGGCGTGGGCTACCGGATGGTGGAGACATGAGCGGGACGACCTCCGCCGGGCCGGAGCTGCTCACCGGACCGGAAGCGGCGGACATCCTCACCGCCGCCCTGGCCGGCGCCGGTGAGCTGGTGAGCTGGCGGGCGACCCAGGTGGAGCACCGGCCCGGCCGGCGGACCACGGTCGGCTACCAGGTGCGGGTGCGGTGGAGCGACGGCCGGGTCACCGACGAGCGGTTCGGCGCCTGCACCGGTCAGGCGCCGGCGCCCGCGACGGTGGTCACCGACGGCGAGGAGAAGGTGTCGGTGTGGCTGGTGCCGCACGACCCGTACCTGCCCGCGCTGCCCGCCGCGTACCACACCGAGGCGCTCGCGAAGCTCATGGCCGAGATGGGGCTGGGCGACGGCCCGGTCCGGCTGCGGCTGCGCGCCTACCGGCCGCGACGGCGCGCCGTGGTCGAGGTACGCGGCGAGCGCGGCACCCTGTTCCTCAAGGTGGTGCGGCCGAGCGGGGTCCGGTCGCTGCACGAGCGGCACCGGCTGCTCCGCGCCGCCGGGCTGCCCGTCGCGCCCAGCCTCGGCTACACCCCGGAAGGTCTGCTGGTGACCGCGGCGCTGCCGGGTACGAGCCTGCGGGTCCTGCTGCGCAGGGGCGAGGGTAGGCCGCCCGGGGCGGCCGAGCTGCTGGCCCTGCTCGACCGGCTGCCCGCCGAACTCGCCGACGGCCCGCCCCGGCAGTCGTGGCGCGACCGGGCGCCCGGGTACGCGGCGGTGATCGGCGCGGCGCTGCCGGCGGAGGCGGAGCGCGCCCGGCAGCTGGCCGAGGCGGTGACCGCCGGCGCGACCGGCCCGCTGGTGCCGACCCACGGCGACTTCTACGAGGCGCAGCTGTTGGTGACCGACGGGCGGGTGACCGGCCTGCTGGATCTGGACACGGTCGGCCCGGGGGACCGGCTGGACGACCTGGCGTGCATGGTCGGGCACCTGTCGGTGCTCGCGCTGACCGCGGGGTACCGCGCCGACCTCGTCCGCGATCTCGAGGCGCGCTACCTCGCCGCGTTCTCCGCCACGGTGGACCCGGTCGCCCTGCGTCACCGGGTGGCGGGGGTGGTGCTGTCGCTGGCGACCGGACCCTACCGGGTGCAGGAGCCGGACTGGCCGGCCGCCACCCGGCAGCGGCTGGACCTGGCCGAACGGTGGCTCGCGCAAGCATGAGATCTCTCTCAGACCTCTCACACCGGATCCTCATGACCACGGCCGACGCTGGAGACACCGGAACCGGTGGACGACCGGCCGGACCGTGAAGCGACCGACGGTCGGTCGCCACAACGAGGAGAAGGAGCACCACATGCGACGTGTCAAGCTCTGGCAGGTGGCGATCGGCGCCGGCGCCGCCGCCGCGGTGGTCGGCTTCGGCGCTGCGGCCGTGGCCCAGGACTCGATCCAGCTGCAGGACCGGGGCGACCCGCCGGCGGTGCAGACGACCGCGGACGACGGTGGCGGGACCGTGCAGGGCGCCGACTACGACGACAGCCCCAGCCCGGACAGCCCGGACTCGCCCGACAGCCCGAACACACCGAACGACACGCCCTATCCGTCGAAGGCGCCGAAGTACGGGTACGACGACTCGCCGGACTCTCCGAACACGCCGGACACGCCCGACACCCCGGACACGCCCGACACCCCGGACACCCCGGCGGCGCTGGACTCGGCCGACACCCCGGCGGCGATCGACACGCCCTGAGCGGCCACCGGTCGGGTACCGACAGGACACGAGTGACGCCACGGAAGCGGTGGGCCTTGCGGCCTTCCGCTTCCGTGTGACCGCCGCGGCGGTGGGCCGCAAGGCCCGCCGCCGCGGTGTCGTTCCGGACGGGCGTACCGCGGTAGGGTCGGGCCATGCGCATCGGCTTCGCCGCCCCGGTGTCCGGGTCGTGGGCGACCCCCGAGAACCTCGCCGTCATCGCCCGGCGCGCCGAGGAGCTCGGCTACCACTCACTGTGGACGTTCCAGCGCCTACTGTCGCCGCCGGACGGCGGCTGGGGCGAGACCTACCGCAGCGTGCTCGACCCGCTGCTGCCGCTGGCGTACGCGGCGGCGCTCACCTCCCGGATCCGGCTGGGCGTGGCGGTGGTGAACCTGCCGTTCATCTCCCCGGTGGTGCTCGCCAAGCAGCTGGCCACGCTGGACATCCTCTCCGGTGGCCGGCTGGACGTGGGCCTGGGCAACGGCTGGGCGGACGAGGAGTTCACCGCCACCGGCGCCACCAAGCGCGGACAGGGCCGCCGGGCCGAGGAGTATCTGCGGCTGCTGCGGCGGCTGTGGACCGAACCGGTGGTGTCGCACACCGGCGAGTTCTACCGCGTACCCGGGATGCGGCTGGACCCGAAGCCGGTGCAGGCCGGGGGCCCGCCGGTCCTGCTCGGGGCGTGGGCGCCGGAGGCGCTGCGGCGGGCCGGGCGACTGTGCGACGGCTGGGTGAGCAGCAGCCGGGCCGACCCGCGCCGGCTGGGCGAGTCGATCGCGATCGTCCGGGAGGCGGCGGCGCAGGCCGGCCGGGATCCGGACGCGCTGCGGTTCGTCTGCCGCGGGGTGGTCCGCCTGGGCACCGTGCCCGGGCCGGAGCGACCGCCGCTCACCGGCGGTGTCGACGACATCCGCGCCGACTTCGCCATGCTCGCCGCGCAGGGCGTCACCGAGGTGTTCGTCGACCTCAACTTCGACCCGGAGATCGGCTCGCCGGACGCCGACCCGGCCGCGTCGATGGCGCGGGCGACCGAGACCCTCGAACTTCTCGCACCGGGCCGCTGACCGGCCGCCGGAACGATACTGTGGGCAGATGGCCCGCTATGTCGTGATCGGTGGGGGAATCGTCGGTCTCGCCGTGGCGTACCGGCTGCTGACGGACCGCCCGGGCGCGGCCGTGACCGTCCTGGAGAAGGAGCACCGGGTCGGGGCCCACCAGAGCGGCCGCAACTCCGGCGTGGTGCACGCCGGGGTCTACTACCGGCCGGGCAGCCTCAAGGCGAAGCTGTGCCGGGCCGGCAGCCGCTCCATGGTGGAGTTCTGCCGGGAGCACGGGATCGCGGTGGAGATCTGCGGCAAGCTGATCGTCGCCACCTCGCCGGCCGAGCTGCCGCGGCTCGCGGCGCTGGCCGAGCGCGCCCGCGCCAACGGGATCACCGTGCACCGGCTCACCCCAAAGCAGGCCGCCGAGTACGAGCCGCACGTCTCGTGCCTGGCCGCCCTGCACGTGCCGACCACCGGCATCGTGGACTATCCGGCGGTCTGCCGGACGCTCGCCATTCTCATCGACAAGGCGGGCGGGCAGGTGGTCACCGGCGCCCGGGTGACCGGGTTCCGGCGGCACGGCCGGAACCAGGTGGTGCGCACCACCGCCGGCGAGGTCGCCGCCGACGTGGTGGTCAACTGCGCCGGCCTGTACGCCGACCGGGTCGCGGCCCTGGCCGGCGTCGACCCGCCGGTGCGGATCGTGCCGTTCCGCGGCGAGTACTTTCACCTGCGCCCGGAACGCCGCCACCTGGTCCGCGGCCTGATCTACCCGGTGCCCGACCCGCGGCTGCCGTTCCTGGGCGTCCACCTGACGCGTACCGTCGACGGCGAGGTGCACGCCGGTCCGAACGCGGTGCTCGCCACCGCCCGGGAGGGCTACACCTGGCGCCGGGTCCGCGTCCGGGACCTCGCGGCCACCCTGGGCTGGCCGGGCACCTGGCGGCTGGCGCGCCGCCACCTGCGGCAGGGGATGGCCGAGGTACGCCGGTCGCTGTCGCGGCGCCGGTTCGCCGCCGACCTCGCGCGGATGGTGCCCGGGATCACCGCCGACGACCTGGTCCCCGCACCGGCCGGGGTGCGGGCGCAGGCGGTCGGCCGGGACGGCGCCCTGGTGGACGACTTCCTCCTCGTCGACGCGCCCGGGCAGTGCCACGTGCTCAACGCCCCGTCACCGGCGGCGACGAGTTCGCTGGAGATCGCCCGGTACGTGGTGGCCCGGCTGCCCCACCCGGGCGGGAGCGGTCGCTAGGCGACCGGTTCGGCGGAGACCGCCGCGGGCACCACGAACACCCGCGCGGCCACGTCGGCCGGCAGCGTCACCTGCGCCCCGTCCCGGTGGAGAACCACCGCGCCTCCGGCGCGCTCCACCGTGATCCGCGCCCCGGGGTCGATCCCGGCGGCGTGGAGCCTGCCGAGCAGAGCGGAGTCGGTCTGCACGCTCTCGCTGATCCGGCGTACCACCACCGGGCCGTCCGTCCCGACCTCCGCGAGGCTCCGTTCGGCCGCGTCGGCGTGCACCGTGGGAGCAGCGTCGTCGAGGTCCGCCAGGCCCGGGATCGGGTTGCCGTACGGCGAGTGGGTGGGTCTGCCGAGCAGCCGGTAGACCCGGCGCTCGACCTCGTCGCTCATCACGTGCTCCCACCGGCACGCCTCGTCGTGCGCCGCCTCGTACGGCATGCCGATCACGTCCACGAGCAGCACCTCGGCCAGCCGGTGCTTGCGCATCACGGAGACGGCGAGGGCCCGGCCGGTCTCGGTGAGGTGGAGCTGCCGGTCGCCTTCGATGGTCAGCAGCCCGTCGCGCTCCATCCGGGCCACCGTCTGGCTGACGGTCGGGCCGCTCTGCCGTAGCCGCTCAGCGATCCGGGCCCGGATCGGCACCACCCCTTCCTCCTCCAGCTCCAGGATGGTCCGCAGGTACATCTCGGTGGTGTCGACCAGGTCATTCACTCCCGCTCCTCCTGCGGAGGATCCTACCCGTGGGCGGACACCCGTTCCCGGCGACGACCGCGCCTTGATCATCATTCAGGTCCGCGGCGACCGCCAGACGGTGCGCGCGCCGGGAGGCGGGCGGTACCGGACGACCGGGGCGATACTGGGGCGGGTGGGTGTCACCGCGACGCCCGGCGCGTACCGGAGGCGACATGGATCCGACCGTGGTCGTGTGGGACGAGGCGCTGCTCGGCTACGACCTGGGCGACCATCCCCTCGACCCGGTCCGGGTGGAGCTGACGATGGCGCTGGCGCGCCGGCTCGGCGTGCTCGACCGGCCCGGGGTGGAGGTCGTCGCACCGGAACCGGCCGACGACGCCACGCTGCTCGCGGTGCACGAGGTCGACTACCTGGCGGCGGTGCGCGCCGCGCCGGACGACCCGTTCTTCACCGGCTGGGGGCTCAACACCGCCGACAACCCGGTCTTCCCCCGGATGCACGAGGCCAGCGCCCTGGTGGCCGGAGCGAGTGTGGCGGCGGCGGAGGCGGTGTGGCAGGGGCGGGCGCGCCGGGCGGTGAACATCGCCGGCGGGCTCCACCACGCGATGCCGGCCCGCGCCTCGGGCTTCTGCGTCTACAACGACCCGGCGGTGGCGATCGCCCGACTGCTCGCCGCCGGGGCGGAACGCGTCGCGTACGTCGACGTGGACGTCCACCACGGCGACGGGGTGCAGGCGGCCTTCTGGAACGACCCCCGGGTGCTGACGGTCAGCCTCCACGAGTCGCCGCTGTCGCTGTTCCCGGGCACCGGGTTCCCCACCGAGACCGGCGGCGAGGACGCGCCCGGCACCGCGGTCAACGTGGCCCTTCCGCCGGGGACCGGTGACGTGGGGTGGCTGCGCGCCTTCCACGCCGTCGTCCCGCCGGTGTTGCGGGCGTTCCGTCCGCAGATCCTCGTCACCCAGTGCGGCGTCGACAGCCACCGACGGGACCCGCTGGCGAACCTCCGGCTCACCGTGGACGGGCAGCGCGCCGCCTACCTGGCGCTGCGGGCGTTGGCTGACGAGCTGTGCGACGGACGGTGGGTGGCCACCGGGGGCGGCGGGTACGCGCTGGTGGAGGTGGTGCCGCGGGCGTGGACCCACCTGCTGGCGGTGCTCACCGGCGAGCCGCTCGACCCGGCCACCCCGACCCCGCAGGAGTGGCGGGTGCTCGCCATGCAGCGGCGGCCGGGTGCGGACGTGCCGCTGCGGATGACCGACGACGGGGACACCTCCTACACCCCGTGGCGGCCGGGCGACGGGGACCGGGACCCGGTGGACCGGGCGATCCACGCCACCCGGCGGGCGGTCTTCCCGCTGCTCGGTCTCGACCCGGACGAACCCGCGTCCTGACCGCGGCACCGCGGTCCGCTGGGCCGCCCGGGCAACGAAAGAACGCCGCCGGCGCGAAACCGCGCCGGCGGCGGGTGGTCGTCCGGGAACCTCAGCTCGCGTACGCCATCAGCTTGGTGACGCACTCCGGCTGACGGAGCTTGCGCAGCGTGCCCTTCTCGATCTGGCGGATGCGCTCGCGGGACAGGCCGCACTCCCGGCCCACCTCGTCGAGCGTCCGCTGCCGGCCGTCGTCCAGCCCGAACCGCAGGCGGATGACCGTACGCTCCCGCTGCGACAGAGTGGACAGGACGATCTCCACGCTGTCGCGCAGTCCCTCCGGCGCCTCGGCGCCCGCACCGTCCTCCTGGTGCGGGTCCATCACCCCGACGAAGTCGCCGAGCGCGGTGTCGCCGTCCTCGCCCACCGTCTGGTCGAGGCTGACCGGCTCCCGGTCGTACGACATCAGCTCCAGGACCTGCAGCTCGCTGATGCCCATCCCGTGCGCGAGCTCCGCCAGGGTCGGCTCGCGGCCGAGCGCGATCGACAGGTCACGCCGGACCCGGGCCATCCGGTTGATCCGCTCCACGACGTGCACCGGGATGCGGATGGTGCGGGCCTGGTCGGCCATGGCGCGGGTGATGGCCTGCCGGATCCACCAGGTGGCGTAGGTGGAGAACTTGTAGCCCTTGGTGTAGT
>CAZSNW010000098.1:0-9587 GCA_964608245.1 uncultured Micromonosporaceae bacterium | reverse complement strand
GGGTGGCCGGGCCGCGGAGGAGCTGGTCTTCGGTGAGCCGACCACCGGGGCCGGCAACGACATCGAGAAGGCGACCCAGCTGGCCCGGGCCATGGTCACCCAGTACGGCATGAGCGCCAAGCTGGGGGCGGTCAAGTACGGCAAGGAGACCGGCGAGCCGTTCCTCGGCCGCACGTACGGGCACGAGCGCGACTACTCGGACGCGGTGGCGGCGGAGATCGACGCCGAGGTCCGTCACCTCATCGAGACCGCCCACGACGAGGCGTGGGAGATCATGGAGAAGGAGACCATCTCCACCGCCGACCTCGAGCGCATCTGCGCGCGGGTGGTCAAGCGCAAGCCGATCTCGCTGTACAACGGGCACACCAAGCGCAAGCCGTCCACCGCCCCGCCGGTGCTCACCCCGGCGGAGCGGGAGAAGCTGCGCGCCTCGGCCGAGGCTCAGCGACCCGGCTCCGAGCAGGTCGCGGGGGACGTGACGGAGAGCCCGCGGTGAGCAGGTCGCCGGTCCCACCGGCCCGGTCATCGTCGTCGTCCTGCACCGAGCCGGACGACGACGACGTGCTCGCGCCGCTGGGCACCCTGGACTACCTCGCGGCCCGACTGGTCAACGGCCGGCTCACCGGGGTGCCGGTGGAGCAGGCGGTGGACCTGCGCCGGATCGAGCGGGCGGTCCGCGAGATCCTGCTCGCGATCGGTGAGGACCCGGACCGGGAGGGCCTGCGCGCCACCCCGGCCCGGGTGGCGCGGGCGTACGCGGAACTGTTCGCCGGCATGCGGGTCGACCCGCGGTCGGTGATCTCCACGACGTTCGAGGCCGGCCACGAGGAGCTGGTGCTCGTCAAGGACATCGAGGTGATCAGCCTCTGCGAGCACCACCTGCTGCCGTTCCACGGCCGGGCGCACATCGGCTACATCCCCGGGGAGGACGGCCGCATCACCGGACTGTCCAAGCTGGTCCGGCTGGTGGAGGTGTACGCCCGGCGTCCGCAGGTGCAGGAGCGGCTGACCACCCAGGTCGCCGACACGCTCATGGAGACCCTGAGGCCACGCGGGGTGATCGTCGTGCTGGAGTGCGAGCACATGTGCATGGCGATCCGCGGGGTGCGCAAGGGCGGCTCCACCACGGTCACCTCGGCGGTACGCGGGCTGTTCTCCACCGACGCCAAGAGCCGCTCGGAGGCGATGTCGCTCATCATCGGGTCCTGACCGGGGCGCGTAGGCGAGCCGGCTTGCGGTGCCTCCGGCGGCACCCGGGTTCGTCCCCGGCCGACCCGCCGCCACCAGGCGACGGCGCCGGCGGCGACCACCGGCGGCAGCGCGGCGAGCAGCCACCACCACCGCCGACGGCGGCGCCGCTCCGTCCGGTCGGCCCGGGGTGCGGGGGGCGCCGGGGGCGACGCCTCCGGACCGGACACCGGCGGGCCGTCCGCGTCCGCGCCGGCGGTGACGGTCGCCACGCGCCGGCG
Organism: uncultured Micromonosporaceae bacterium; assembly: GCA_964608245.1. Lineage (GTDB taxonomy): Bacteria > Actinomycetota > Actinomycetes > Mycobacteriales > Micromonosporaceae > Natronosporangium. Next base: position 8,118 of record CAZSNW010000098.1, on the reverse strand, counting down.
TACCAGGTCCAGCCGTTGCGCGGCCGTCTGGTACTCGACCCACCAGTCCCGGGGCGCTTCCGGGGTGCTCATCGGGCGCTCCCCACCTCCGCCAGCCGCCGGCGCCAGGCGCGCAGGGCGTCCGGGTCGACGTACGGGTCGGGGAAGCGCACCACCCGCTCGTGCGCCCGGGTCACCCCCGGCGGGCCGCCGAGCCCGCCGGCGGTGTTGACCACCGCCTCGCCGGGGGCGAGTTCGGCGGCGGCGTCGTTGGCCGGGTCGAGCACCCGTCCGCCGGGCAGCGCGATGCGGACCCGGAACCGGTCGGCGAGTTCCGGGGGTGCCGGACCGTCGCCGGCCAGCAGCAGGTGCAGCCGGCGCTGGGTGCCGGTCCGTGCCAGCGTGCCGAGCAGCGTGCGGGCGGTGCCGATCCGCAGCGCGGGCAGCCCGTCGACCACCACGAGGGTGCGCACCGGCGCCGAACCGTCCGCCGGGCCGTCACCGGCCGCGGCGACCTCCGGGGCGGCCAGCTCCTGCAGGCGGGCCAGGCACTCCTCGGCACCCTGCCCGTGGCCACGCACGTGCGGCAGGGCCGCCAGCGCCCGCAGCCCTCCGGTGCCGGCGGGGTCGAGCAGGTACAGCGCCAGCGAGTCCGGGTGGTAGCGGCCGGCGAACCCGTACACCAGGTGGTGCAGCAGGGTGGTCTTGCCGGAGCCGCGCGCCCCGCCGACCAGCCAGTGCGGGGTGGTGCCGTCGAACCGCAGCTCCACCAGGGCGCCGTCGGCCACCCGTCCGATCACGGTGGACAGACCCTCGGCGGCCGGGAAGGACCAGGTGGGGGGTTCGGCCACCACGATCGGCGGGTCGGGCGGGGGTCCGGGGCGGGTGAACCGTTCGCACACCCGCCGCACCAGCGCCTCCGGCGGCGCCGGGTCCAGCAGCACCTCGGCGTTGAGGCCGCCGCCGCGGGGTGCGCCCGCGGCGGTCCCGCCCGGGGTACGCGGGGCCGGCACCGCCGGATCCGGGGCGCTGAACGCGCCGCCGGGCGGGTCGCCGACCCGCGCGTACGCGGGGCGCACCTGCACCACGGTGGCGCCGGGCAGGCGGGCGGCGGTGGCCGGCGCACCGGCCACCAGGAGCCGGAGCCGCTCCGCGCGGGCGGCGAGCCGGGCGAGCCGGGTGGTCTCCGCCGCGGCGGTGCCGGTCGGGAAGGCGGCGACCACCACCGTCAGAGTGCCGTGCGGCGGCGGGGCGGCGGCCCATCGCTCGGCCTCGTCCAGCACCGCCCGCAGGCCGTCGAGGTCGGTGACCGGCGGCGCGAGCACCCCGGTCGACAGCAGCGGGCGGAAGCAGGTCAGCGTCCGGTCCGGGTCCACCAGGCGTACCCGTTGGCCGCGCGGCGGCACGGTGGCCAGCCACCGCAGCAGCAGGGACCCCAGCACCCCGGCGACCCGCGGATCCCGGGCGTCGGTGTCGAACACGAGGTGGCCCCACGGCACCACGACCGGGAACGACAGGCCTTCCGGCAGCCGGGCGGTGCCCAGCCTGACGAACCCGGGGTCGGCGGATCCACCGAACGGCGGGACCGCCCCGGAAGCCAGCGGCGCGCCCAGCCAGCCGGGGGTGAGCGCGGCGGCCGCCGTGGTCAACCGGTCGACCAGGCAGCGCAGTTCCGCCGCCTGCTCCGGTCCGGCCGCGCCCGCGCCGGGCACGTCGGTAGTCAGGTGTGTCGTCGGGTCAGGGGGTGCCGGCGGGCCGGCCGGTCGGTCCGCACCGGCCGGGACGGTCACCGGCCCCAGCCGCGTCAGGCCGCCGGGCCGTTCGTCCACCGCGATCGCTCCTTGTGCGGGTCGATGCGGGCAGACTAACGCCGACGACCGACCGTGTCGGGGACGTCGCTCCCGTCGGCGCGCCGCCGGGGCGGCGCCGGCGGGTGGTACCGTCAGCCGGTGGGGCAGTTCACGATCGGCCCCGGTCCGGTGGTGATGGGGGTCCTCAACGTCACCCCCGACTCGGTCTCCGAGGGCGGCCGGTACACCGAGCTCGCCGACGCGGTGGCGCACGGGCTGGCGATGTGGGAGGCCGGTGCCGACCTGGTCGACGTCGGCGGTGAGTCCACCCGCCCGGGCGCCGACCGGGTCGACGCGGCCACCGAGACCGCCCGGGTGCTGCCGGTGATCCGCGAGCTCGCCGGCCGCGGGGTGCCGGTGAGCATCGACACCATGCGGGCCGCGGTCGCGGAGGCGGCGCTCGAGGCCGGGGCGGTGGTGGTCAACGACGTGTCCGGCGGACTGGCCGACCCGCGGATGACGAAGGTGGTGGCGGCGGCCGGCTGCCCGTACGTGATCATGCACTGGCGGGGCCACTCCAAACGGATGGCGGAACTCGCCCGCTACCGCGACGTGGTGGCCGACGTACGGCGGGAGCTGGCCGACCGGATCGACGCGGCCCGGGCCGCCGGGGTGGCCGACGACCGGATCATCATCGACCCGGGTCTCGGGTTCGCCAAGACGCCGGAGCACAACTGGCGGCTCAGCCGGGGGCTGGACGCGCTGCTGTCGCTGGGGTACCCGGTGCTGGTCGGCGCCAGCCGCAAGCGGTACCTGGGCGAGCTGCTGGCCGCGCCGGACGGCACCCCGCGCCCGGTCGACGAGCGGGACGCGGCCACCGCCGCGGCGTCGCTGCTGGCGGTCGCCGCCGGCGCCTGGGGGGTACGGGTCCACGACGTCCGCGCCACCGTGGACGCGCTCGCGGTCTGGCGCGCCCTGGGACGCCCGCGGCTGGGCTCGCCGGAGGAGGCCGGCGCCGTCGGATCCCTCGCCGCCGGCCAGCGGGCCGGAGGTGGCCGGTGAGCGACCGGATCACCCTGCGCGGCCTACGCGCGTACGGCTACCACGGGGTCTATCCGCAGGAACGGGCCGAGGGTCAGGAGTTCGTCGTCGACGTCACCCTGGAGCTGGACCTCGCGGCCGCGGCGGGCAGCGACGACCTCGCCGACACGGTCGACTACGGCGCGCTCGCCGACCGGCTGGTGGCGGTGGTCACCGGGGAGCCGGTGAACCTGCTGGAGACGCTCGCCGCCCGGCTGGTCGACGAGTGCCTGGCCGACGGGCGGGTCCGGGCCGCCGAGGTGACGGTGCACAAGCCGGCCGCGCCGATCCCGCACGCGTTCACCGACGTGGCGGTGACGGTGCGGCGGTCCCGCGAGGACCGGGGCGGGGCGACGTGACCACCGCGGTGCTGGCGCTCGGCAGCAACCTGGGCGACCGGATCGGCCACCTGCGGCGGGCGGTGGCGGCGCTGCGTCCGGTCACCCTGGCGCTGTCGGGGGTGTACGAGACTCCGCCGTGGCCGCCGGGCACGCCCGGCCCGGCGTACCTCAACGCGGTGGTGCTGGTCGACGACGACGCCCGCGACGCCCGCGACTGGCTGGAGCTGGCCCGCGCGCTGGAGCGGGAGGCCGGCCGGGTGCGCGACCCGGCGGACCGGAACGCGCCGCGCACCCTGGACGTGGACGTGGTGGCGGTGACCGGGCCGGACGGCCCGGTGACCAGCGACGACCCGGAGCTGACCCTGCCGCACCCGCGGGCGCACCTGCGCGCGTTCGTGCTGCGGCCGTGGATCGACATCCAGCCGTACGCGGTCCTGCCCGGTCACGGCGCGCTCTCCGACCTGCTGCGCCGGGAGCCGGTCGCCTCCGACCTGGACGGCCTGCGCCCCCGTCCTGACCTGGCGCTGGAGTGACCGCCTCCGCCGCTAGAGTGAGCCGTATGGCGGAGCGGCGGCCGACGCTGCGGCGCACCGATCCGGCGACCCTGGTGGTCGCCGGACTGGCCGCCGCGGCGACCGGCTGGCTGCTGGTCAGCAACCTGTACCAGTCCATGCCGCCGCTGGACTGGCCGCCGGTGTTCGTGATCGGCGGACTGGCCGTGTTCGAGGCGGTGCTCGCCCGCTACACCTGGGTACGAGTGCAGCGGCGCGACCCGGTGGCGATGGTCGGCCGGCGGCCGGCCGACCCGCTGCAGGTGGCCCGGTTCGTGGTGCTGGCGAAGGCGTCGTCGCTGGCCGCCGCCCTCTTCGGCGGGTTCTTCGCGGGTCTGCTGCCGTGGCTGTGGGTGGAGGCGGACCGCCTGTCGGCGGCCGCGGCCGACCTGCCGCCGGCGATCGGAGGCCTCGTCGCGTCGGTGGCGCTGCTGGTGGCGGCGCTGTGGCTGGAGCGCGCCTGCTGGGTCCCCCCGCCTCCGGAGGAGCCCGATCCGGACGCCGACCGGGACGAGCCCCGCTGATCCGGGCAGGGTACGCCCGTCGGCGTCTCGCGCGATGCGGACAAGTCGGGTAGCGTACGGGCCTGTCGTTAGGCCCGCCGTCGGACCGGCCGGCCGGCCACGGTGCCGCCGTGAGCGCAGGCCGCGCCGACCGACCGGGGCGCCGCGCGACCGGGACCGCAGCTTCGACGGAGGGGAGGCCACGCACCATGGCCTATGACGACGCCCAGGCGGGCCGCTCCCGGCCGGACGGCCCGCGTGCTGACACGCCCGACCGCTCCATCCCGCTGCAGCGGACCGGCGGCGGCCTCCCGGGCGACCTCTTCTCCTCCGCCACGGACCGGTTGGACGCCGGCGAACCGGCGACCGCGTTGGGCGGTGCCACGACCCGTTCCGGCCCGGGTCCAAGCAACCCGTGGCCGGGGTCGACGGCGCCCTCGACCGGGCCGGACGACGAGGACGAGCCGGCGCAGGCGGACGGTTCCGACCGGCTGGGGGTGCACTGGCTGTGGGAACTGGTGCTCGTCCTCGTGGTGGCGGCCTTCGCCGCCCTGCTGTGGCAGGCCGACCCGACCGCGCTGCGTGGGGACGGGTTCGCCGGCCTGCTGCTCGCGATCGCCGGGTACGCGCTGCTCGGCACCGCGGTCAGCCTGAGCCTGCGGGCGTCGGTGCCGAACCTGGCCGCCGGGGCGATGGCCGCGGCCGCCGCGGTCTGGTTCGCCGAGGGCAGCGCCGACGGGGCGATGGCACCCACCGTGGTGGTGGCGGTGGCGGCCGCGGTGCTCGGTCTGGCGGTGGCGCTGCTGGTCACGGTGCTGCACGTGCCCGGGTGGGCGGCGACCCTGGCGGTCGGTGCCGGGGTGGTGGTGTGGCTGCACCAGCAGCCGCCGGAGGTCTTCCTCACCGGGGGTTACGACGCCACCCGGCAGGCGGCGTCTGTCTTCCTCGTGGTGGCGGTGGTCAGCATCGTCGGGGGCCTGTTCGCGACGCTGCGGCCGGTACGCCGGCTGCTCGGGCGGTACCGTCCGGTCGGTGACCCGGCGGTGCGGCCGGGGGCTGCGGCGGCGGTGACCGCCGCGGTGGCCACCGTGCTGTCGATGGTGATGGCGACCGGCGCGGGGGTGGTGCTCGCCGCCGGGTCGGAGTCCAGCGTGCCGGGGTCGGCCGGTAGCTGGTGGCTGGAGCTGACCATGGTCGGCCTGGCGGTCGCGTTGGTCGGCGGCACCAGCGCCTTCGGCCGGCGCGGCGGGGTGTTCGGCACCGTGCTGGCGGCGCTCGCCATCGGCCTGTTCGACCGCTACCAGATGGCCCAGGGGTGGAGCATCGCCCTGCTCGCGACCGCCGCGGTCGCGGTGGCCGGCGGCCTGGTGGTGACCCGGCTGGTGGAGCGGTACGGGCGGTACGTCCCGGACGAGCTGGAGGACGACTGGGAGCCCTCCGCGCCGCGGGCGGAGCAGCGCCCGCTCGACTCCTGGTCGGACTCCTGGACCTCGGTGCTTCCGGCGCAGCCGGCCCCGCCGGACCAGTCGTCGTGGAGCGACCGCTGGGGCCGCTGACCGCGCGTACCGGACTCGGTACGCTCTAGTGCCATGCCGGAGCAGCAGCGGGACCCGCGGGTGCGGACGGAGAAGGTGCCCCGGATTCTCCTCCGGGCCGGTGTCGCGCTGGTCCCGCTGGCCGTCCTCACCCTCCTCTTCGGGGCCACCGTCGTCTCGGTGCTGCTGGCCCTGGTGGCGGTGGCGTCGGTCGGTGGGTCGTTGCTGCTGCGGCCGGAGCCGGAGCGCCTGCGCGGCGAGATGGAGGAGGTGCTCTTCGGCGAGATCGACCTGCTGCGCGACGAGGTCCGGGAGAACGTCGCGGCCAGCACCCGGGCCACCCAGCGGACGGCCGAGGAGCGGGTACGCGCGCTGCAGCAGACCGTGGAGGCGTTGCGTGCCGAACTCGCGGCGTTGCGGTCGGAGATGGCGTCCGCGTCCGCCCCGCCGGCCGCCGGCGGTGTGGCGCCGGCGGGTTTCCCCGTGCCGCCCGGCGTGGCCGCGCCTCCGGTGCCCCCGGTCGGTGCCGGCCCGGTGTACGGCCCGGCCGGCCGGACGCCGGTGTCGGCCGCGATCGTCGAGCACACCGAGACGGTCCGCCAGGTGACCACCCGCCGCTTCGTCGGGCAGCCCGTCGACGACGGCGTATACCCGGGGGCGTACGCCGGCGGGCCGCCGGCCGGGCCGGCGGACTGGGGCGCACCGGTGCCGCGGCCGCGACGGTCGCCGAGGGTGGAGGAGGACGAGGAGGAGTCGTGGACCGACCGGGTCCTGCAGGAGCGGTACGGCCGCCCTGCGACCGGTTCCGAGATCCCGCCCTCCCGGGGCCGTCGGCGGCGGGACGAGGGTGGTGACCACCCCTCCGGCCGTTACGGCGGGGACCGCTTCGACGGCGGCCGGCACGCGTCCGACCGGTACGACCACGACGACCCGTACCCGCCGGAGCGTCACGTCGAGGGCCGTCACCGGGACGACCGGTACCCCGACCGTTACGACGACCGGTACGACGACGACCCGTACCCGCCGGACCGTTACGGCGGCCGGTACGGCCGACGGGACGCGCCGGCCCGCGACGGGTGGCGGGCCCGGGGCGAGGGGCGGGCCGAGGAGCTGCGGATGGGTGAGCGGCGCGCCGCGGTGCGGGCCGACGCCGGCGGTACCGAGCTGCACGTCGAGGACCGCTGGGCGGCGGTGCGCCGCGAGTGGAGCGACGACCGGGGCGGTCACCCGGGTGCGGCACCGGCGCTGCCGCCCGCGCCGGACCGCGCCGGCTGGGACGACGGGTGGGACCAGCCGGACCGGGCGCGCCGGGACGACGGCTACGACCATCCGCCCCGCCGGCCCGCCTACGAGCGGCCCGACGACTGGCGCTGATCCGGCCGGGTTCTACTTGTCGACGTCGCCGACCACGAAGAACATCGATCCGAGGACCGGCACGAGGTCGGCCACCCGGCAGCCGGGCAGGACGGCCGCCAGCGCCTGCACGGTGGCGTAGGAGGCGGTGCGCAGCTTCAGCCGCCACGGGATCCGGTCCCCGCGCGAGACCAGGTAGTAACCGTTGATGCCGAGCGGGCTCTCGGTCCAGGCGTACGTGTGGCCCTCCGGGGCCCGCACCACCTTGGGCAGCCGGACGTTCACCGGCCCGGGCAGCCGGTCGACCCGCTCCAGGCAGCGCTCCACCAGGTCCAGCGACGCGCACACCTGGTCCAGCAGCACCTCGAACCGGGCCTGGCAGTCCCCGGCGGTGCGCGTCACCACCGGCACGTCCAGCTCGCCGTAGGCGAGGTACGGCTCGTCCCGTCGCAGGTCGAGGTCGAGTCCGCTGGCCCGGGCCACCGGTCCGGAGACGCCGTAGGCGGCGGCCTGCGCCGCCGTCAGCACCCCGACGCCGACGGTACGCGCGAGGAACCGCTCGTCGTGCCGGATGAGCGCGTCGACCTCCGGCAGCCGGCGACGCACCTCGCCGAGTGCGCCCCGCACCCGACGGGTCCAGCCGGCGGGCACCTCCTCCTTGAGGCCGCCGACCCGGTTGAACATGTAGTGCAGCCGGCCGCCGCTCGCCTCCTCCATCACCGCCTGGACCGCCTCGCGTGCCGCGGCCACGGCGTGCGTCGGCGGGGCGGCGGCGATCTCCGGCGGGTACGCGCCGAGGAACATCAGGTGGTTGAGGACCCGGTTGAGCTCGGCCAGGGCGGTGCGCAGCCACACCGCCCGCTCCGGCACCTGGAGGCCCATCAGCCGCTCGACGGCGAGCACCACGCCGAGTTCGTTGGCGAACGCCGACAGCCAGTCGTGCCGGTTGGCGAGCACCAGGATCTGCCGGTAGTCGCGGACCTCGA
>CAZSNW010000097.1:5140-9656 GCA_964608245.1 uncultured Micromonosporaceae bacterium | reverse complement strand
GTCGCCTCACGGTGCAGCCCGCTGCCGGTGGCGGTGGAGTTCCGGCACGAGTCGTGGTTCCGCGACGACAACCGGGACGAGACCCTCGACTTCCTGCGCAAGCACCGCCTGCCGTACGTGTGCGTGGACATGCCGCAGGGGCACCGCTCCTCGGTCCCGCCGGTGATCGAGGCCACCAGTGACGAGCTGGCCATGGTCCGGCTGCACGGACACAGCGAGAAGTGGACCAGCCGCAACATCTACGACCGGTTCGGCTACCTGTACTCCGAGCGGGAGCTCGCCGACTGGGCGCCGAAGATCCGGGGCCTGTCCGACCGGGCCGCCGAGACCCACGTACTGCTCAACAACTGCTACCGGGACTACGCCCAGCGCAACGCCGCGCAGCTGGTGAACCTGCTGAGCGGCGACTGACCCGCGGCGTGCCCCGCGGTCGGCACCGCACCGGGGCCGGTCGCCGCCGGTGCGGTGCCGACCACCGGCTCAGCCGAGACCCCGGCGGGCGAGCAGCGGACCGATCTCCGGGTCGCGGCCCCGGAACTCGCGGAACGCCTGCATCGGGTCGATGCTGTTGCCTCGGGCCAGCAGCTTGCGGCGGAACCACTCGCCGTTCTCCCGGGTCAGCCCGCCGTTCTCCTTGAACCACTCCACCGTGTCGGCGTCCAGCACCTCGCTCCAGATGTAGGAGTAGTAGCCGGCGCTGTAGGGCTCGCCCGAGAAGACGTGCGCGAAGTAGGTGGTGCGGTAGCGCGGCGGCACCTCCGGCACCGCGGCGCCGGCGGCGGCCAGCACCTCCGCCTCGAACTTCTGCACGTCCGCCACCGCCTGCGGCACCTGCTCGACGGTCAGCGTGTGCCAGGCCATGTCCAGCACGGTGGCGGCCAGCTGCTCGGTGGCGGCGAAGCCCTCGTTGAACATCCGGGACGCCTCCCAGCGTTCGACCAGCTCGGCCGGCATCGGCTCGCCGGTGCGGTGGTGCCGGGCGTAGTTGGCCAGCACCTCCGGCCAGGTCACCCACATCTCGTTGACCTGCGACGGGTACTCGACGAAGTCCCGCGGCACGCTGGTGCCGGCGAACCGCGGGTAGGTCACGTCCGACAGCAGCCCGTGCAGCACGTGGCCGAACTCGTGGAAGAGGGTCTCCACCTCGTCGACCGTGAGCAGCGTCGGCTCCCCGTCCGGCGGCCGGTTGATGTTCATGTTGACCACCACCACCGGCTTGGTCCCCAGCAGCGTCGACTGGCTCACGTAGGTGCTCATCCACGCCCCGCCCCGCTTGACGTCCCGGGTGTAGAGGTCGGCGATGAACAGCCCCAGCCCCGAGCCGTCGGAGTCGAACACCTCGAACACCCGTGCCTGCGGGTGGTGGGCGACCAGGTCGCGACGCTCGACGAACCGCAGCCCGTACAGCCGCTCGGCCGCGTAGAACACCCCCTGGGTGAGCACCCGGTCCAGCTCGAAGTACTGCCGCAGCTCCGCGGTGTCCAGCTCGTGCTCCTCGCGGCGCAGCTTCTCGGCGTAGTACGACCAGTCCCACGGCTCCAGCCGGTGGCCGGCGCCCATCCGGTCGATGAGCTGCTGCAGCTTGGCCGCCTCCGCCCGGGCGTTGGCGGCCGCGGCCGGCACGATCCGCTCCAGCATCTGCTGCACCGCCTCCACCGAGCCGGCGGTGCGGTCGGCGATCTGGTACGCGGCGTGGTGCGGGTATCCGAGCAGCCGCGCCCGCTCGGCCCGCAGCGCCACGATCTTCGCCACGATCTCCCGGGTGTCGTGCTCGTTGCCGCGGGCCCCGCGCGAGATCGACGCCTCGTGGATGCGCCGCCGCAGTTCCCGGTCCTCCAGCGCGGCGAGCACCGGCTGGTTGGTCGGCAGGATCAGGGTGAGCAGGTAGCCGTCCATGCCGCGGGCGCGGGCCGCCTCGGCCGCGGCGGCCACCTTGTCCTCCGGCAGGCCGGCGAGGTCGGCCACGTCGTCGACCGCCACCGCCAGCTCGTTGGTGTCGGCGAGCAGGCGGTTGGCGAAGGCGGTGGTCAGGCTCGCCAGCTCCTGGTTGAGTTCCCGCAGCCGGCCCTGGGCGGCCTCGTCGAGCCGGGCCCCGGCGCGGACGAAGTCGCTGTGGTAGCGCTCCAGCAGCCACCGGGTCTCCGGGTCCAGGTCCAGCTCGTCACGCCGCTGGTAGAAGCTGTCGACCCGGGCGAACAGTCGCCGGTCCAGCAGGATCGCGTCCCGGTGGGCGGCCAGCTGCGGCGCCACCTGCTGCATGATCTCCTGGACCGCCGGCGTGTTGTCGCTGGAGGCGAGGTTCTCCAGCACCGCGCGTACCCGCGCCAGGGTGCGGCCGGACCGCTCCAGCGCCACCAGCGTGTTCTCCACCGTTGGGGGCTCGGGGTTGGTGGCGATCGCCTCCACCTCGGCCCGCTGCTCGGCCATCCCCCGCTCGTACGCGGGCAGGAAGTGCTCCTCCCGGATGCGCTCGAACGGCGGCAGCTGGTACGGCAGGTCACTGGGGGCGAAGAACGGGTTCTCCGGTGCGGGCATGCGAACAGCTCCTCCGACGACACGGGATCGGCCCGGCCGAGTGCGCCGGGCCGCCGCCAGCGTACCGGTTCGGCACCGCCCGGGTGGGGTCGCGACGCCCCCGCCGTTGCGTGACAACTGCGGCGAAATTGTCGTCCACGGGTGCACGTAGGCGACAACTTCGCCGCAGTTGCGAAGGAGAGGCCGCCGATGCGGAGAAGAGGGCCGTAGTTGCGGACAGAGGGCGGCGGCTGCGGTCAAGCGGGCGGCGCGGGGGCCGTTTCGTGCGGCGCAGCCGGGACATCAACCCGCGAGGACCCGGCTTCCGGCCGGACCGCACGGAGGGAGACCACCATGGGTGAGACCGAGTTCATCATCGAACCCGACCGGCACGACGTCACCGTCCGACGCGTCTTCGACGCCCCGCCGGAGCGGGTCTTCCAGGCGCTCACCGACCCGCAGCTGGTGCCCCGGTACTGGGGTCCGCGGCGTTTCGAGACCATGATCGAGGAGATGGACGTGCGGCCGGGTGGCCGCTGGCGGTTCATCCACCACGACCCGGAGCGGGGCGACCGGTTCACCTTCGGCGGCGTGTTCCACACCGTGGAGCCGCCGGAGCGGATCGTCCAGACGTTCGAGTTCGACGGCGTACCCGGTCACGTGTCGCTGGACACCGCGATCCTGGAGCCGATGAACGGCGGCACGAAGTACACGGCGCACACGGTGTTCCAGTCGGTGGAGGACCGTGACGCGGCGATGCGCTCCGGCATGGAGGACGGCATGCGGGAGCTGATGGACCGGCTGGCTGAGGTGGTGGAGAACCGGTAGCGGAACGGGTGGCGCGGCCGCCGACCGGCGGCCGCCCGCCTCACCGCCGCAGACCGTCGACCGGCTCCCAGATGGCGCCGGTACCGTCGCCCGGGCCCACGGTCACCGGCTCCCAGATGGCGCCCGACCCGTCACCCGGGCCGGCGGTCGCCGGAATGGACACCACCCCGGATTCGACCCGGGCAGGCACGCCATTGGAGGGCGCGGCGGCGGCAGGGGCGGACACGCCCGCTGCGGCGAACGCGAGCATCAACGCGGCCGCGGTCACCCTGGCCGCAGGCACCCGGACCACAAGTCGGCGCATTGTACGCTCCTTCCGTCACCTGCGCTGAGCCTAGGCCGGGACGTCCCCCGTCGTCGCCTCCGAATCCCCACCGTACCGCGAGCGGACACGGCGTCCACCAAGGAGCAGGCCTGCGCGGCCGCGAACGGGTACCGTACCGCCATGGAAGGTGTGCGGGCGGGAGCCGCGGGCACCGACCCCGGTCACGCCGCGGCGGTGGCGGCGCTGCAGCGGTACTACGCCGCGCTGCCCCCGGGCACGCCCGTACGCCTGGGCAAGCGCACCACCAACCTGTTCCGGTTCCGCCGCCCGTCCGCGGCCGCGGCCCGGCTGCCGGCCGACCGGTTCGACCGGGTGCTGCGCGTCGACCCGCAGGCGCGTACCGCCGACGTGCAGGGCATGACCACCTACGAGACGCTGGTCGCGGCGACCCTGCCCCACGGGCTCATGCCCACGGTGGTGCCGCAGCTGAAGACCATCACCGTCGGCGGAGCGGTCGCCGGCCTCGGGGTGGAGTCCACCTCGTTCCGCCACGGCCTGCCGCACGAGGCGGTCCTGGAGATGGAGATCCTCACCCCGGACGGGCGGGTGGTGGTGGCCACAGAAGACGGGCCGTACGCCGACCTGTTCGCCGGGTTCCCCAACTCCTACGGCACCCTCGGCTACGCGTTGCGGCTCACCCTGGCCCTGGTGCCCGCGCCGCCGTTCGTCCACCTGCGGCACCTGCGCTATGCCGACCCCGAGCGGTGCCTGGCCACCCTGGCGGAGATCTGCCGCTCCGGCACCCACGACGGCGAGCCGGTCGACGCGGTCGACGGCACCGCGTTCTCCCCGGACGAGCTCTACCTGACGCTCGCCCGGTTCACCGACGTCGCGCCGCCGCAGACCAGC
>CAZSNW010000097.1:0-5130 GCA_964608245.1 uncultured Micromonosporaceae bacterium | reverse complement strand
CTACCGGTCGGTGGCGCAGCGGTCCGAGGACCACCTGACCATGGCGGCGTACCTGTGGCGGTGGGACACCGACTGGTTCTGGTGCTCCCGCGGACTCGGTGTCCAGCACCCGGTGATCCGCCGGCTGTGGCCGAGACGGCTGCGCCGCTCCGACGTCTACCGGCGGCTGGTGGGGCTGGACCGCCGCTTCCGGCTGTCGGACCGGTGGCAGCGGCTGCGTGGCCTCCCTGCGCGGGAGATGGTCGTGCAGGACGTGGAGATCCCGGTCGAGCGCACCGCCGAGTTCCTGCGCGCGTTCGACGCGCAGGTCGGCATGCGGCCGGTGTGGCTGTGCCCGGTGCGGGTGACCCGGCCCTGGCCGCTGTACCCGATGGAACCCGGCCGGCTCTACGTCAACGTCGGCTTCTGGGGCACCGTGCCCCGCTCCCCCGGACAGCCCGCCGACCACCACAACCGGCTGGTCGAACAGCTGGTGGACCGGCTCGACGGGCACAAGGGCCTCTACTCCACCGTCCACTGGTCGCCCGAGGAGTTCTGGCGCCGCTACAACGGCGAGGTGTACGCGGCGCTCAAGCGCGCCTACGACCCCGACGGCCGGCTCCCCGACCTCTACGACAAGTGCGTACGCCAGACCTGACCTGCGCGTACGCCGACCGGACCGACAGGCGGCACGAGGAGGTGCCCATGACACTGGCCGAGGTCTTCCAGCTCATCGTCGGCGCGGACGCGCCGGTGGCGTTCCGCGCCTACGACGGCAGCACCGCCGGACCGGCCGACGCCGAGGTCACCGTGGAACTCCGCAGCCCGCGGGCGGTGTCCTACCTGGCCACACCACCGGCGGACGTGGGGTTGGCCCGCGCGTACATCATGGGCGACCTGGAGGTGCGCGGCGACCTGTACACCGCGATGCGCAGCCTCATGCAGCGGGAGATCGCCGTGCCGCTCGCGGTGAAGCTCCGGGCCCTGCGCGTGGTCGGGCCGCAGACCGTGCTGCGCCGCCCGCCCCGCCCGCCGCTGGAGGCGAAGCTGCGCGGCCGGCGCCACTCCAGGGCCCGGGACGCCGCCGCCATCGCCCACCACTACGACGTCTCCAACCGGTTCTACGAGCTGCTGCTCGGGCCGTCCATGGCCTACACCTGCGCGCTGTACCGCGACCCGGGCGACAGCCTGGAGCAGGCCCAGTGGGCCAAGCACGACCTGGTCGCCCGCAAGCTCGGGCTGCGCCCCGGCATGCGGCTGCTGGACGTCGGCTGCGGCTGGGGCGGCATGGTCATGCACGCCGCGAAGCACTACGGCGTACGCGCGCTCGGGGTGACCTTGTCGCAGCGGCAGGCGGAGTGGGCGCAGAAGGCGATCGCCGACGCCGGGCTGTCCGCGCTGGCGGAGGTGCGGCACCTGGACTACCGGGACGTGCCGCCCGGCGAGTTCGACGCGATCAGCTCCATCGGGCTCACCGAGCACATCGGCAAGAAGCAGCTGCCCGGCTACTTCCGGTTCCTGTACGAGCGGCTGGCCCCGGGCGGGCGACTGCTCAACCACTGCATCACCCGGCCGGACAACCTGGCCCCGGCCGCCCGCCGCCGCCACTTCATCAACCGGTACATCTTCCCCGACGGGGAGCTGGAGGGCCCCGGCCACCTGGTGTCGGTCATGCACGACGTCGGGTTCGAGGTACGCCACGCCGAGAACCTGCGCGAACACTACGCGCTCACGCTCGCCGGCTGGGTCGCCAACCTGGAGCGGCACTGGCAGGAGGCGGTCGCCGAGGTCGGCGAGGCGCGGGCGCGTACCTGGCGGCTGTACCTGACCGGGTCGCGGCTGGGGTTCGAACGCAACCAGATCCAGCTGCACCAGGTGCTGTGCGTCCGGCCGCACCCCGACGGCCGGGCCGACGTGCCGCTGCGGTTCGACTGGGACGCCACCGGCTGACCTCCGGCGTCGCGGGCGTACCCGCGGCCGCCCCCCACCGTTGCCGGCCCGCTCCCCCGCCGTCCCGGGCGGACCGGGTCCCGCGCCACCCTCGGCCCATGCCGTCGAATGCGGCGCACACCGGTGCCAACCGGATCCGCGCCGGTGTGCCCGGTCAGGTCAACGGGAAGGGGGAAGGCATGACCGACGCCGAGCGTGCCGGTGCACCGGAGGAGCTGGTCGGTGCCGCCGGGGCCCCGGTCGTGGTGGGCGTGGACGGCTCCCCGGACAGTCTCGCCGCGGCCGACCTGGCCGCGAACGAGGCGATCGCCCGTCGGTTGCCGCTGGAGATCGTGTACGCGTTCCTGCCGCCCTTCGCAGCCCGGCCCGGGTTCCCCCCGCCCGACCTGCCGCCGACCACGCTCGAGGCCCCCGCCGACGACCTGCGCCGCCACGCCGAACAGGTGCTGCACGAGGCCGCCGCAAGAGTCCGGGACGACCACCCCGGGTTGCGGATCATCACCCGGCTGCGGGACGGTTTTCCGGCCGGGGTGCTCACCGCGGCCTCCCGGGAGGCGAGCGTGGTGGTGGTCGGGCACCGGGGGCGGGGTGGCTTCGCCGGGCTGCTCACCGGCTCGGTCGGGGTGCAGCTCGCCTCCCACGCCGCCTGCCCGGTGATCGTCGCCCGCGGCAGCCCGCCGGCCGACGCGCCGGTGGTGGTGGGGGTCGACGGCTCCGACGGGTCCCGGCAGGCCGCCGAGTTCGCCCTGCAGTCCGCCGACGCGTACGGGGTCGACCTGGTGGCGCTGTACGCCTGGCCGTTGGACGCCGCCTGGCCGCCGGAGCTGGCCCAGGCCGGCTATCCGGCGCCGGAGCCGCCGCCCATCCCGGCGGACACCCTGGCGGACCTCACCGAGCGGTACCCGCGGGTGCCGGTGCGACACGAGGTCCGCGCCCACGTCCCGGCCCACGAGGCCCTGGTGGGGGCGTCGGCCGCCGCCCGGTTGGTGGTGGTCGGCTCCCGCGGCCGCGGCGGGTTCCGGGGACTGCTGCTCGGATCGGTCAGCCACGCGCTCATCCACCACGCCGCCTGCCCGGTGGCGGTGGTGGGACCGGAGTCACGCCGCGAGGCGAGCGGCGAGTACGGAAGGAGCAGCCCGTGGAGCACAGCCGTCCGGGACGTGTAGTCGTCGGGGTCGACACCACGCTGTCCGGGCTGCAGGCGCTGCGGGTGGCGGTGGCCCACGCCCGCCAGCGCCAGGCGGAACTGCACGCGGTACGCACGTTCGAGCCGCCCGCGGACCCGGACGCCCTCGCCGCCACCGCCCCCGGGGAACGCCCGCTCGCCTCCGCGGCGAGCGCGGCGGTGGAGCGGGCGTTCGCCGAGACCATGGGCGGCCGGCCGGCGGACGTGGACGTGCGGACGGTGATCATGCCGGACGCGCCCGGACCGGTGCTGGTCGGGTACGCCTGCCGGGAGGACGACCTGATCGTGGTGGGCACCGGGCGCCGCGGCCGGTGGTGGCGCCGGCTGCGGGGCGGCCGGGTGGTGCAGTACTGCCTGGCCCAGGCGGTGTGCCCGGTGCTGGTGGTGCCGCCGCCGGCGCTGTCCCGCGACGGTTCGGACCGTCCGCTCATGCGGGAGCTGCGCCGCGACCTGGACCGGCTCGACCAGGAACCGTGGGACACCCCACCCGCCTGACCCCTCTTGTTCCGCAACTGCGGCGAAGTTGTCGTGAACCGGCTGCCTTGCGGGACAACTTCGCCGCAGTTGCGCCCCTGGTGACAACTGCGGCGAAGTTGTCGTCGACAGGCCGCTTTACGCGGCAACTTCGCCGCAGTTGTCGCAGCGAGTCAGTACACGGAGAGGGCGTCGATGCGGGCGACCTCGTCGTCGGTGAGCGCGAACCCGAACAGGTCCGCGTTGACCGCGATCCGCTCCGGGTCGCCGGACTTCGGGATGACCGGGATGCCGTGCTCCAGGTGCCAGCGCAGCACCACCTGTGCCGGGGTCACCCCGTGCCGCTCGGCGATCTCCACCAGCACCGGGTCGTCCAGCCGGGTGCCCTTGAGCGGGCTGTACCCCTCCAGCACCACCCCGCGCTGTCGGTGGGCGGCCAGCAGCGCCGGGTCGTGCCGGAGCGGGCTCCACGGGATCTGGTTGACCGCGGGCGGCTGGCCGGTCTCGGTGACCAGCCGGTCGATCTGCGCCGGCACGTAGTTGCTCACCCCCACCGCCCGGGCCAGGCCTTCGTCGCGTACCGCCAGGAACTCCCGCCAGGTGTCGACCCCGTCCCGCCGCGGCGGCGCGTGGATGAGCCACAGGTCGACGTAGTCGGTGCCGAGCGCCGCCAGGCTCGCCGCGATGACCCGCCGCTCCCGGCCGGCGTCGGACGGCATCAGCTTGGTGGTGATGAACACCTCCTCGCGCGGCACCCCGCTGTCGCGGACCGCGCAGCCGATCTCGGCCTCGTTGCCGTACATGGTGGCGGTGTCCAGGTGCCGGTAGCCCACGTCCAGGGCGCGCCGGACCGCCCGGTAGGCGTGCTCGCCCCGCAGCGCCCAGGTGCCGAACCCCACGAGCGGCATCGCCACCCCGCCGGGCAGCGGCACGGTCGACGACATGTCCAGCACCCGCGGTGCCCGGTCACCAGCTGGCATAGTGCGGCTGCCCCTCCCTCTGCCCGGCCTCGGTCTGGATCCCCACCACCGCCCGCTCGCGGAACGACGCCAGGTCCGCCGCCCCGGTGTACGCGCAGGCGCTGCGCAACCCGGCGACGATCGTGTCGAGGATGTCCTCCACGCCGGGCCGCTGCGGGTCGAGGTACATCTTCGCCGACGAGATCCCCTCCTCGAACAGGGCCTTTCGGGCCTGCTCGTACGCGGTGCCGCCGGCGGTGCGGCTCTTGACCGCCCGGGCGGAAGCCATGCCGAAGTTCTCCTTGTACGCCCGGCCGTCGGCGTCCCGCAGCAGGTCGCCCGGGGACTCGTGGGTGCCGGCGAACCACGAGCCGATCACTACCTGGGAGGCGCCGGCGGCCAACGCCAGGGCCACGTCGCGGGGGCGTTTGATCCCGCCGTCGGCCCACACGTACGCCCCGAGCTCGCGTGCCCGGGTGGCGCACTCCAGGACCGCGGAGAACTGGGGCCGACCCACCCCGGTCATCACCCGGGTGGTGCACATCGCGCCCGGCCCCACCCCTACCTTGACGATGTCCGCCC
>CAZSNW010000096.1:5897-9665 GCA_964608245.1 uncultured Micromonosporaceae bacterium | reverse complement strand
CTTAGGACGGGCTGACCGCGGTCCGCGGAATCGTCGGCGCCCGCCGGAGGATCCGGCGGGCGCCGACGCGTGTCCGGGGTTCTTTCGATTCCCCGGCCGACCCCGCGTGACCGTGCCGCCGGCGGGGTATGCGAAGCCCACGGCCGTCCGGCCGTCACGGTCACGTGAGGGGCAGGCAGATGGCACGGACACGCACGAACCGGAGGAACCGGCGACCCCGCTGGGCGGTGACGCTCGCCGTCCTCGGCACGGTGCTGGTGCTGCTGTCCGGCGGCGTGTGGGCGGCGGGGAACCTGCTGCTCACGCGGTACGAGCCGGAGCAGCAGGACCTGTTCGGTAACCAGCCCACCCGCGGCCGGGACATCGACGGCCCGCTCAACATGCTGCTGGTGGGCATCGACACGCGCCCGAACCGGCCGGAGGTCCCGGCCCGCGCCGACGCGATCATGATCCTGCACGTCGACGAGTCGCTGCGCCGCGGCTTCCTGGTGTCGCTGCCGCGGGACATGCTCGTCGACATCCCGCCGTTCCCGGAGACCGGCTTCCCCGGCGGCCGGGATCGGCTCAACGCCGCCATGACGCACGGCTCGCGGCAACAGCCGGGGGAGACGCTGCCCGACGTGCCCCGGGGCTTCGCCCTGCTGGCGGAGACCGTCGGCGACCTGACCGGCATCACCCGGTGGGACGCCGGTGCGGTGATCGACTTCGAGGGCTTCGAGGACGTGGTGGACGCGCTCGGCGGGGTGACCGTGGAGCTGTCGGAACGGGTGGTCTCCGAGCACCGGCAGCCGGACGGGCGGCCCCGCCAGCTGGGCCCGGACGGCGCGCGGTACGTCGGCCCACAGGCGGTCTACGAGCCGGGCGTACACCACCTCAACGGCTGGCAGGCGCTGGATCTCGCGCGCCAGCGGTACCAAGTGACCGACGGCGACTTCGGTCGGCAACGCCACCAGCAGATGCTGGTCAAGGCGCTGATGGAGCGGGCCAGCCAGCAGGAGGTGATCACCGACCCGGTCCGGATGGACCGGCTGCTCCGAGAGGTCAGCGAGTCGGTGGTGTTCGACGGCCGCGGCCACTCCCCGCTCGACTTCGCGTTCGCACTGCGGGACCTGCGACCCGAGGGCCTCCGGACGGTGTCCCTCCCCACCACCTCGGTCGGGTTCGGCGAAGGCTACCAGGGCGAGGAACTGGACCCGGTCGGGTACGAGCTGCTCGCGGCGCTCGGCCGGGACGAACTACCGGAGTTCCTGGCGCAGAACCCGGACGTCGACGACTGAGCACGGCAGCCCGGGCGTGGGTGTCCCGGTCGGCCGACGCGGTGGGTGACGGATCACGGCAACGACGACGCCGGGTGGCGGCGCCGCACACGGCGCCGCCACCCGGCGTCGACCATCGTCAGTCTCACCCGGGTGCGTGTCACCCGGATGTCACGGTCACTGGGTGACCGTGACGGTGGGCAGCTTGCCGCCGAGGTTGCGGAAGAACGTGAAGCTCCACAGCGCCCCGAGCGCGAGCAGCGCCACCAGGATCAGCTCGTAGACGATCGAGCCGATGCCCCAGAGCACGGCCCCAAAGGTGCGAAGCCCGTCGAGGCGGTCGAGCCCATCGAACTTCTGCGCGATCGTGAGCAGGAACGCCAGCCCACCGAAGAGCAGGGCGAAACCGTAGATGGCGGTGGCGAGCAGGCTCACCAGCGAAGCGCCCGGCAGCCGGGGACCGACCTTCGTCGCGAGCAGCACCGCGAGCATCGGCGCCACCAGCACGTACGGGTTCGCGAACTGTTCCACGCTGATGCGGTTGAGGAACTCGAGATAGGTCGGCGGGAAGATCCACCGCAGGAACTGGAAGACGACGACGACCGCGGCGAGCGCGAGCAGCGCCCACACGGTGATCAGCCGCACCGGAAGGCCACCGGACGACTGCGCGTCTTCCGAGGTACCCGTCGCCGGGTTGGGGGTGGTCATGTCACTCCTTGGTGAAGATCGGGATCTACTGCGGTGGTGAGAATAGTCGTCCGCTGCTGTGATGTCAGCCACCGGACCGGTTGATGTTGTCCGACGTCGGCACGAAGTACCGGACGGTGCCCGGTCGCGGCCGGATGTGTGGCCCGGACGACCGGATGTGGCCCGGAGGACGGGCGGATTCCACAGGTCCGGGTGCCGAGTCGGCGCGGTCAGCGGCGACCGACTAGACTCGGCCCATCCCGTGCATGGGCAGGCACACCCGCGCCTGAGGCGGTGGGCCCGCCCCGGTCACGGATGTCGCGGCGGAGGGAGCGCAGTGGCGGATCGACTTCGGGTGGAACTGGTCGCGGTCGAACAGAAGGTGTGGAGCGGCGAGGCCGAGATGGTGATCGCCCGGACCACCGAGGGCGAGCTGGGTGTGCTGCCCGGTCACACGCCGCTCTTGGGGCAACTCGCCGAGCCGGGCCAGGTACGCATCCGCCCGGTCGGCGGGGAGGAGATGGTCTGGGACGTCTCCGGCGGCTTCCTGTCGATCACGGCCGACGGGGTGACGGTCCTCGCCGAGACCGCGTCGCCAGCCCCTGCGGAGTCCGGTCGCTGAGGACGGAGGCGCGCCGATGGGGATCGTGGAGATCATCGCTTTCGGCGCCCTCCTGACGGTGGCCTTTCTCGTCCTGATCTTCGTCAGACGCTGGCTGCTGGTCCGCGGTGGCGGCAGCATCGAGCTGTACCTGCGGCTGTCCACGCTGGTGGCCGACCGCGGCTGGGCGCCGGGGTTCGGCCGGTTCGTCGGTGACCAGCTCCGGTGGTACCGCATGTTCAGCCTCTCCCCGCGGCCTCGACGGGTGCTGTGGCGACGCGGGTTGGCGGTGGAGAGCCGTCGCAGCCCCACCCCCGGGGAGCGGCTGCTGCTGCCGACCGAGTGGGTGATCGTACGCTGTACCAACCACCACGCGCCGGTGGAGCTCGCGATGGCGCCGTCTGCCTACAACGGCTTCCTCTCGTGGATCGAGGCCGCCCCGCCCGGGGCGGTCTCGCTGTATCTGGAGCACCCGAGCACGGACTGACGGTCAGTCGTCGTCGCGCTCGCCGCCGGGCACCCAGGTGACGTCCCGGCCGTCGTTGGCCACCCGCGCCATGATGAACAGCAGGTCCGAGAGCCGGTTGAGGTAGGTGGCCGGCACCGTGGAGGTGCGGTCCGGGTCGTGGGCGACGAGCGCCCACACCGCGCGTTCGGCCCGCCGCACGACCGTGCGGGCGGTGTGCAGCAGCGCGGCGCCCGGGGTGCCGCCGGGCAGCACGAACGAGCGCAGCGCCGGCAGCCCTTCGTTGAGTTCGTCGCACCAGCGCTCCAGCCGGGTGACGTAGGTCTCGTCGATCCGCAGGGGCGGGTGCGCCGGGTTCTCGACGACCGGGTTGCACAGGTCGGCGCCCACGTCGAACAGGTCGTTCTGGATGCGGGTGAGCATGCGGGTCAGGCGTTCCGACAGCCCGCCCAGCGCCAGCGCCACCCCGATGGCCGCGTTGGCCTCGTCCACGTCGGCGTACGCGGCGATGCGGGGGTCGGTCTTGGGGACGCGGTCCCCGTTACCGAGGGCGGTGGTGCCGGTGTCGCCGGTACGCGTGTAGATGCGGGTCAGTCGGATCGCCATGACCCCCAGCCTAGGCGGTGCGGTCGGCTGAACGCGGCGCACGACGGAGCCGGAACCGTCACGGGTGTCCAGGGGCGGCGGGTGGACGCGTCCGGGGTGGCGGGCGGGATCGGGTCTGTTGCTCTGTGCCATGGACCTGTCCTTTTTCGGAT
>CAZSNW010000096.1:0-5887 GCA_964608245.1 uncultured Micromonosporaceae bacterium | reverse complement strand
CGGCCCGCTCACCCGTCGGGTGTGCCGGGGGGGGGGGGGTTGCGCGCGGGGGGGGGGGGGGGGGTAGGGGGTCTGCCGGCCCCGCCCTGTGACGGTCGGGGGGGGGGGGCGGCCGGCAGCCGCCCCACCCCCACCGGTGCGCTGTCAAAGCGTCCGCTCAGGAGCGCCGGATCGGGATGCAATTGCCGGTGCTGTACTCCCCGTCCGACGTGGGCACCAGCGCGTGCGTCGGGTCGGCGATGCGGGCGCAGACCTTGGGTTCGTCGCCGATGACCTCGACGACGAGCCGGTGGTCCAACGGGTACCGCAGCGGGGAGTCCCGGTCCTCGACCTGCCAGCGGCCGGGCTGGTGGTGGTGGGTACCCATGGTCGCCGCCGGCGGGGTGGTGCCGTCGCCGCCGTACAGGTGCAGGTGGTAGCCGCCGTTGACGGCCTTGACGTTGCCGGCGAACTCCGCCTCGTACACGATGACGAGCTCCCCGTTCTCGATGTAAGCGTCCAGCAGGCACACCCACATCTGCTGGCTGCGGACCGGCTCGCAGTCCTCGTCCGGTGGCGGTGGCGGGGGCGTGGTGGGCTGCGTCGGTGCGGTGCCACCGCCGCTGGGTTCCGAGGTCCCGCCCGCCCCCGGCTCCTGGGTGCCGCTGGAGACGATGTCGCCGGGAGGACTCTTCTCGTCGTCGCCGGAGAGCGCGTACACCACCCCGCCGATGGCCAGCACCGCGATCACCGCGGCGGCGATGCCGGCGAGCAGGGGACGGCTCTTCCGGAAGCGGTCACCGTCGTTCTCGCCCGGCCGGAACGGCGGTGGCTCGGACAGAGGGCTCGGCCCCGTGAAGTGTCCCGGCGTCCCGGCGGACGAGGCGCCGGGCACCGCGGCGCTGCCGGTGAACCGCCCGGGGTCGGACGGCGGCGTGGCGCCTCCCCCGGAGGCCGCGGCCCAGCCCACCGCGGCTGCTCCCGCCCCGCCTGCCGCGGCCGGGCCCGCCGGCGGCACCACCGGCTGGTGCGGCGTCTGGCTCACGGGCTGGTGCGGCGCCACGGGCTGGTGCGGTGTCGCCGGCGTCGGGGCCTGGTACGGCCCGACCGGCGTCGCAGGCTGGTACGGCGCCTGGGGCGTCACAGCCGGCGTCGGCGCCGCCCCACCACCGAACGGTGCGGCCGGCGCCGGTCCCACGCCCGGCACGGCACCGCCGGCCGCCGCAGCGCCGGCGACGCCGGCGATGGCGGTCTGCTCGGTGTTGGTGACGCCGGCGGCGCGGGCCGCCTGGTACGCGGCGCCGAGTGACGTCGCGTGCTTGGGGTGGGCGTCGACGGCCACCGGGCGGCCGAGTTCGGCGCCGACGAGCTGGGCGACCAGCGGGATCCGGGAGGAGCCGCCGACCAGCAGGACGGAGTGCAGCTGCTCGGGGGTGACACCGGCCGACCGCAGGGCCCGCCGGAGGGCGTCGATCGAGTTGTGCAGGACCGGCCGGATCATCGCCTCGAACTCGGCGCGGGTGATACGGACCTCGGTGGTGAGGTTGGGCAGCAGCACCGGGATGACCGCGTCGGTGTCCGAGGAGAGGGTCTCCTTGGCCGCGACGCACTCGTCCCGCAACCGCGCCACCGCGGCCAGGGTGGCCGGGTCGTCCTCGTCGAGCTCGTCGAGCTTGCCGTCCAGCGCCTGGTTGACGTGGTGGAAGATCGCCGCGTCGAAGTCGATGCCGCCGAGCCGTTCGATGCCCTCCGGCTGGCCCAGGATCTCGAAGCCGGCCTCGGTCTTTTTCAGCACGGCGGCGTCGAAGGTGCCGCCGCCCAGGTCGTAGACGGCCACGATGGAGCCCGGCTCCACCCGCTGCTGGTGGGCGTAGAACACCGCGGCGGCCTCGGGCTCGGTGATGAAGGACACCGCCTGGTCGACGTCGGCCAGGCGTACCGCCTGGGACAGCAGGTCACGCTTGTACGGACCCCAGTTGGCCGGGTGGCTGAGGCACACGTGAGCCGGCGGACCACCCTCGCGGGTGGCGACCTCGTCCAGGGTCCAGCGCAGCAGGCGGGCCATCAGCGCCTCGGCCGAGTAGGGCGATCCACCCAGCAGGATCGGGGTGGTGTCGCCCAACCGACGCTTGAACTCGCGGGAGACCCGGTGCGGTTCGGTCATGCCGCGCCGGTTGGCCGGCTCGCCGGTCAGCACCGTGTTGTCCTCGCGCAGCAGCACCACCGAGGGGATCGCCGCGGCCCGGCTGCCGAGCGGGACGATCTCCGCGCGACCGTCGCGCCACACCGCCGCCGCCGTGTAGGTGGTGCCCAGGTCAATGCCGACTACGTACATGCCGATTGCTCCGGTCTTCTGTGTGTCTCAGCTGGTCCGTCGGGTGAGGATGCCTTCCAGGGTGCGGATGGCGACGCGGGCGGCGGTGGCGAGGTGGTGGTTGGTGAGGGGGTTCTCCGCCCGCCGCTGCCACCGGGCCAGGTGCTCCTGAGCGACCGCCATGAGCTGCTGCTCGTCGGCGTCGTCCGGCAGCTGCAACCGCTGGTGAACGGTGCTGCCGTAGCCGCCGATGATGTGCTCCAGCTCGTTGAGCACCTCCTCCTTGCCGGTGATCCATCCGGACCGGATCGCGGTGAGGATCCGCAGCTCCTGGAACGGGTGGGCGTTGGCCAGCGTCTGCTCGAGGTCGTTGGCGAGCCCGTCGGTGCCCGGCACCGGGTGGTGTCGGATGAGCTGGTCCAGCGCGAGCAGCGTGGAACGTGCCTTGAGGGTATCCCGCCGCCGGTAGAAGAGGGAGTCCAGTTGACGGCGCAGCTCCGTGATGCCGCTGCGGTCGACCAGGTGGTTGGCCAGTTCGCTGGTGGTGATGGACGGTTGGTGGCGCAGCAGGTTGGTGGCCAGTCGCAGCCCGTACAGTCCGAACCGGTCGAGCAGGTGCCGCCGTTGCTCCGTACTCAGGGTCGGCGCGATCTCGAGGGTGAGGAAGCGGTCGGCGGTGAGCAGCAGCTGGTGCGCTTCCCGCGGGCTGAGCGCCGCGACGACCCGCAGCTGGGCCGCCTCCGCCTCGGTGAGGGTGGCCGCGGTCTCGGCCAGCAGGCCGGCGACCGGCACGACGGTCTGCACCACCCGCCGCAGGCTGGGGTCGGCGGTCATCCGGCGCGCGATCCGCCGGGCGGAGGCGAGCGAGTCCAGCCGGCCGGCGCCGATCTCGTCGGCGCGCGACAGCACGCCGATCGCGTTGATCGGGTTCGGCTGGGCGACCTCGGTGTCGTGGAACGCGTGCAGGAACTCGATGTCGTCGCGGTGCACGTGCCGCAGCAGGTAGATCACCGCGTCGGCCGGGGTCTCCTCGTCCTCGGCGGCCAGCAGGTCGAACGTACGCCGGGCCACGTTCTCCGACAGCGAGCCGATGCCCGGGGTGTCGATGAGGGTGGCGGTACGCAGGGCGCGGGAGGGCCAGGTGACGGTCAGCCGCTCGGTGGTCTCCGGGGTGAGGTCGCCCAGGTCGACCTGGAGCTGGTGGTCGAGCCGCTGGAACTTCAGCTGGCGCTCTTCGCCGCCGCCGACCGGCAGCGCGGTCACCCGGTAGGTGTGGCCGTCCTGGTACCAGGTGACGATGCGGGTGCACTCGCCGGCGTCGGTGGGCGCCAGCCGGTCCGAGATCAGCGCGTTGAGCAGAGTGGACTTGCCGGCCTTCACCCGCCCGGCGATCGCCACCCGCAGCGGCTCGTCCAGCCGCCGGGCCAGCTCCGCGAGCCGGGTGGCGTGCGGCGTGTGCTGGTAGACCTGCTGGGCGTGGGCGAGCAGCTGGCGGGAGCGGGCGAGCAGTTCGGCGGCGCCGTCGGAGAAGCCGGTGCCGCCCGCGGCGGTGGTCGGTGCGTCGGTCATGCGATCACCTGCTCGGCGCGCTTGCGCAGCTGGGCGATGCGGGCCAGCTCCGCGTCGATGTCGGCCAGGCGCTGCCGGCGCTGGGCCTCGGTGCGCTGGGTGGCCTCGGTGGCGGCGCGCAGCGCCTCCGCGTTGGAGCGGTTGAGCTGCTCGGCCAGGGCGGTGTAGTAGTCGCGCAACTCCCGCTGGATGCGGCGGAGCGTGTCGCGCGAGTCCTTGTTCATGACGAAGCTGACCTCGTCGCAGTAGCGACGGACGGCGGCGCGGGCCTGGGACTGCCGGGCGGCCATCTGCCGCTTCTTCTCCTCGCGCAGCCCCTTGCGGCCCATGATGATGCCGATGCCCAGCGCCAGCGGGCCGAGGGCGACGCCGGCCAGCATGCCGAGCATGACGAACATCATCGTGCCGCCGTACGCCGACTTGAGCGCGACCATGGCCTGCTTGCCCACCTTCATCGGGGCGAGGTCGATGTTGTGCTCGATGTCGATGCTGGTGGCGATCGGTGCCGGGTTGGACACCGGGAAGTTGGTGAGCACCTGGCCGGAGGCCTCCTGGAAGTGGGCGGCGACCTGTTCGCTCAGCTCGACGGCACGGCGTCGCAGCAGCTCGTAGTTGGCCAGCATCTCGGTGGCCATCCGGGACTGCAGCCAGGTCTCCATCTGCGACCAGGTGTCGGCCGGGTCGGTCTCCTCGATCACCCGGTCGGCCTCGGCCAGCACGTTGCGGATCCGCAGGCGCAGGTCGTAGTCCACGTCGGAGGTGAGGTCGGCGATGCCGTCGTTGAGGGTGGTGCTCCAACGCGCGGCCGCGGACCGGAGCGCCTCCACGCGCTGCTTGACCTGGTTGAGCTGGTCGACCACCTCCTGCGCCTTGGCCGGGTCGGCCAGCGCCGCGCGTTCGGCGGCGAACTGCGCCTCCAGCTGGGTGCAGACGTTGACGACGGTCTCGGCGGCCTCCCGGGCGATCCGCAACCGGCCCTCGTTGCCGACCTTGCCCACCAGGTGCTGCACCAGAGGGACGAATCCGGACTCCTCGTTGAGCGCGGTGTCGTTGGTCGAGACCGCCTGGGCGCGCAGCAGGGAGGAGACCGGGAAGACGGGCACGTCCAGACCGGCGGCGCGCAGGTGCTGTTCGTTGAGTTCCTTGACCTTGCGCCAGGCCGGGTAGAAGTCGATCTTCGTCAGCGCCACCGCCACCCGCGGGCACATCTGCTGCGCCCGCAGGAGGAAGTCGACTTCGCTGCGGGTCAGCTCCTGGGAGGCGTCGGTGACGAAGAGCAGCGCCTCGGCCATGGAGGCGGCGGCCAGGCTCGCCGCCGAGTGGATCGACCCGAGGCCGCCCACCCCCGGAGTGTCCACGAGCACCAGTCCACCGGCCAGCAGCTTCCGCGGCAGGCGCACCTCCACGCCGACCGGGGCCGGTTCGGCCGGGTCACCGCCGGCGGCCACCTGCGCCGCGGACAGCCCGCCCTCGACCACCCAGGCGGCCACCTGGTCGACGGGGATGGTGCGCCGCTGCGGCGGGTCGCCGTCGTAGATCAGCGCCGCCGCCATCTGCTCGCCGTAGCGCAGGTGGGTCGGGACGGCGGTGGCCACGTCGTCGTCGACCGGGCAGACCCGGGTGCCGGTGAGCGCGTTGACCAGGGAACTCTTGCCCTTCTTGAACTCCCCGACCACGACCACGTGCAACAGTGGCTCGCTCAGGGTGCGACGGACGCCCGCGAGCTGGTCGGCGAGGTCCTCCCGGCGGTACGCGTCGCAGGCGCGGACCCCGAGCTCCACGACGGCGCGGGCCCGGGCCAGTACGTCCTGGGGCGAACCGGTGGATCCCGGCGCCGGTCCGGTGGGTCCGGGTGTCGGGGCGGCCACGGCAACCCCCTTCCTGGTCGAGGTGTCGGTGTCATCCTGCGTGACGGGCAGCGTCATCCTGCGTGACGGGCAGCCCTCCCGGTACGCGCGGGGGGCCGGGTGCCTACGCACCCGGCCCCGGTCGCGCGCGGGTCGGCACGGGACCGTCCGGTCCCGT
>CAZSNW010000095.1:0-9789 GCA_964608245.1 uncultured Micromonosporaceae bacterium | reverse complement strand
CGGCCGACTCGTCCGCCTCTTCCATCGTACGCCCGCCGCCATCCGGCCGGGTGACCGCGATCACCGGGTGAGCGGTGCGACGCCCCGGACCCACCGGGGTGCGGCAAGCTCGCCCACGCCTACTAGGCTGGGCGCCGCCATGGACGTCGGCGAGGCCCTGCTGCTGGTCGCCGCCGGGCTCGCCGCGGGCATGGTCAACGCGGTGGCCGGCGGCGGATCGCTGGTCACCTACCCCACCCTGCTGGCCGTCGGTCTGCCGCCGGTCGCGGCCAACGTGACCAACTCGATCGCGGTCTCCCCCGGCTACCTGGGCGCGGTGCTGGGCAGCCGGTTCGACCTGGCAGGGCAGCGGCGACGGGTGTGGTCGCTGGTGCCGACCGCGGTGGCCGGCAGCGCGGCCGGCACCGCCGCCCTGCTGCTCGCCCCCGAGCGGGTGTTCGAGACCGTGGTGCCCTTCCTGGTGCTCGGGGCGACCGCGGTGCTCGCGTTCCAGGACCGGCTGCGCCGGCTGGTCGGGCACCCGGCGGCGCTGTCCCCGCGGCGCTCGGTGGTCACCCTGCACGTGGTGGTGGGTCTCGCCTCGGTCTACGGCGGCTACTTCGGCGCCGCACTCGGGGTGATGCTGGTCGCGCTCACCGCCCTGGTGCTGGACGAGACCCTGGCCCGGGTCAGCGCCCTGAAGAACGTCATCTCGCTGGTCGTGGGGCTGACCACGGTGCTGGTGTTCGCCGTCTTCGGCCCGGTGCAGTGGCTGGCGGTGGCCGTCCTCGCCCCGGCCACCATCGTCGGCGGCTACACCGGCGCCCGGTTCGCGCGGCTGCTGCCTGAACTGGTGTGGAAGGTGCTCATCGTCGCCTTCGGCACGGTCATCGGGGTGATCCTGCTGATCGACACCTTCTGACCGGTCGCGTCGAACCCCGCGAGCCGCGGCCCGGTCAGTCGGCCTCGCCGTGCCAGCGGGCGTCCTCCGCCTCCCACTGCTCGTTGCGCTCGCGTACGCGTTCCAACGCCTGCTCGGCCTCGGCCGGCGTCTCGTACGGGCCGAGCCGGTGGCGCGCCGCGCACACGTCGTCGCCGCTCTCGACCCGTCGGTGCTTCAGGCACCAGAAGTACTTCCCCGAGGCCCGGCCCGGTGGTGGGGTCCGCATGCCCCGACTGTGCCCGACCACGCCGCCGCGCGCCACCCGACACCACGACGGTGCACGCCGGACCGTCCGGACACGTCCGCAACTGCGGCGAAGTTGCGGTCTCGGCGGCGCCTTGGAGCGCAACTGCGGCGAAGTTGTCGCGAAAGCGGCGGCGGGGTGCGCAACTTCGGCGACGTTGCGCGGAAGAGTCAGCCGGCGGGTGACGTCGGCTCGGCCAGGTGGGCGGTGTCGTTGACGGTCCGCACCGCGACCGTGCCGTCGGAGTGCCGGTCCACCACCGAGATGCCGCCCGGGTCGAGGAACAGCCGGTGCAGCATCCGGTCCGAGGCGGCCAGCGCGTCGCGCAGGATCAGCTTGAGCGGCGTCACGTGGGAGACGATCACCACGGTGCCGTCCGGGTGGCGGCGGACCAGCTCCCCCACGGCCCGGCGCACCCGGCGGGCCACCCGCCGGAACGACTCCCCGCCCGGCGGCGCCACCGCGGTGGAGCGCTGCCACGCCCGGTGCACCTCCGGCCAGCCGGACCGGACCTCCGCGGACGTCCGCCCCTCCCACTCCCCAAAGTCGCACTCGACGAGGTCGGGTTCGACGACCACCGGCGCTCCGCCGCACGCCTCCGCCACCGCCTCGGCCACCTCGACGCAGCGGGACAGCGGGGAGGTCGCCACCACGGCCACCCCCGGGGCCATCACCGCCACCCGGCGGGCGATCAGCGCGATCTGCTGCCGTCCGCGTTCGGTGAGCGGCACGTCCCCCCGACCGGAGAAGCGGCGTTCGGCGTTCAGCGCGGTCTCCGGGTGGCGGACCAGCACCAGCCGGGTACGCGTACCGACCGGCGGTTCCCACCCGCCCCCACCGGCCGTCTGCTCACCGGCTGCCCCGTGGTCGCCGGACCCCGCGGACAGCCGCCCGGCTTTTCCCGGGATCCCGCCGGCCCGGTCGTCGCCGGGGCGCCCGGGTCGCGGGGCGCCGGCCGGTGCGGCGGCGCGGTCCATCGCCTCGTTGGCCAGCCGGTCGGCGTACTGGTTCTGCTCCCGCGGCACCCACTGGAAGTGCACCCGGTCGAACCGCTCCACCAGCTCGGCCGCGCGTGCCGCGAGCGGTCGCAGACCCGGGTGCCGGATGCGCCACCGGCCGGCCATCTGTTCGACGACCAGCCGGGAGTCCATGCGGACCTCGACCTCGGCGGCGCCCAGGTCGGCCGCCATGGACAGGCCGGCGATCAGCCCCTGGTACTCGGCGACGTTGTTGGTCGCCACCCCGATCGCCTCGGCCGCCTGCGCCAGCACCCGACCGTCGGTCGGGTCGCGCACCACCGCCCCCCAGCCGGCCGGCCCGGGGTTGCCGCGGGCGCCACCGTCCGCCTCGACCACCACCACCCGGGGCGCGGTCACAGGCCGGACTCCGCGTCACGGACCATGATCCGCCGGCACTCCTCGCACCGCAGCACCTCGTCGGGCGGGGCCGCGCGTACCCGGGCCTTCTCGCTGCCGGACAGCTCCAGCCGGCAGCCGCCGCAGCGGCCGCCGCGCAGCGGTGCGGCGCCGATCCCGCCCTGCTCCTCGCGGATGCGCTCGTAGAGGGCGACGAGGTCGGCGGGCAGTTGGGCGACCAACGGCCCCCGGGCCGCCCGCCGCACCTCCTCCTCGGCGGTGATCTCGGCCAGCGCCTCGTCCCGGGACGCCTCGGTGGCCTCCCGCCGACGTTCGGTCTCGGCCAGCTGCGCGGTCACCTCGTCGAGCGCGGTCTGGGTCAGCTCCCGCCGCTCCATGAGTTCCAGCTGGTCGTCCTCGAGCTCCTGCTGCCGGCGCTCCAGCGACACGATCTCGTGCTGCAGCGCCTCCAGCTCGCGGGCGGGACCGGAGCCGGAGGCGAGCCGCGCCGCGTCCCGCTCCTTGCGGTCACGGACCTTCTCCACCTCCCGCTCCACCCGGGCGATGTCGCGGTCCAGCTGCTCCAGGTCGCCCTCGATCCGCAGCCGCTCCTGCTCCAGCTCGTCGCGGCGGCGGCCGAGGTCGGCGAGTTCGGCGATCTGCGGCAGGTGGGCCCGCCGGTGGGCGAGCTGGGCGAGCGCGGTGTCGATCGCCTGGACCTCGAGCAGCAGGCGTTGGGCTTGCGGATCAGCCTTCACGGAAGCTCCTTCGGCGGCCCGGCCGCGTGGACGGTCCACGGGTCGGTGTCGATGTCGGAGGCGGTCACCTCGATTGTCAGGGTCTCCCGCAACGCGGCGGCCAGGTCATCCAACCACGGCCGCTCGGTGGCCCAGTGGGCGGCGTCCAGCAGCGCCGGGCCGCCGTCGGCGAGGTGTTCGCTGACCGGGTGGTGGCGCAGGTCCGCGGTGAGGTACGCGTCGACCCCGGCGGCGGTGGCGTCGGCGAGGAGGCTGTCACCGGCGCCGCCGCACACCGCCACCGTCTGCACGGTGCGGTCCGGGTCGCCGGCGGCGCGTACCCCCCAGGCGGTGGCCGGCAGCGCCTCGGCGACCCGCCGGGTGAACTCGGCCAGGGTGGTCGGCTCCGGGAGCCGGCCGATACGGCCCAGCCCGCGGTCGGGGGCGTCCGGCTGGGGCCGCAGCGGGGTGAGGTCCGCCAGCCCGATCCGGCGGGCGAGCGCGTCCGAGACGCCGGTGCCGGGCGCGACGTCGGCGTTGGTGTGGGCCACGTGCAACGCCACCCCGGCACGGATGAGGTCGTGGACGATCCGTCCCTTGTAGGTGGTGGGCGCCACACTGGACACCGGCCGCAGCAGCAGCGGGTGGTGGGCGACGATCATGTCCGCGCCCACCTCCAGCGCCTCGGTCACCGTCTCGGGCACGCAGTCGACCACGCACAGCACCCGCCGCACCCGGGCGGTGGGTTCACCGAGCACCAACCCGACCCGGTCCCAGTGCTCGGCCCACGCCGGCGGGTACCACTGTTGGAGGACGTCCACGACGTCGGCGACGCTCGGCGCAGTGCTGGTCACGGGGGTGACGCTACCCCACCGGGCGCCCGGGGGCGTCGCGCACCGCCGGCCCGCCGTTCGACCGATCCCGGAACCACCGCAACTCTCAGTAGCACCGTTGTTGACGGGGCGTAGGATTCTCGTGGTCGTTGCTCCGCTCCCGCACCCGGAGCGGCTCGGCGGGAGGCAGGCGATGGTGGTCCGGATCGGACTCAACGGGGTGGGGCGCATCGGACGCAACCTGTGGCGGATCGTCCACACCATGGCGCCGGACGTGCGGATCGTGGCCGCCAACGACACCGCCGACCCGGAGCTGGTGACCCACCTGCTGCGCTACGACTCGGTCCGCGGCCGCTTCCCCGCCCCGGTGTCGACCGCCCCGGGAGCGGTGATTGTGGACGGTGTGCCGGTGCCGCTCACCCGCCACCCCACCCCGGAGGCCATCGACTGGTCGGCGTACGACGTGGACGTGGTCATCGAGGCGACCGGCCAGTTCACCCGGGCCGCCGACGCCCGCGGCCACCTGCGGACCGCGCCGCTGGTGGTGATCTCCACCGCCTCGCCGGACCCGGACGTCTGCCTGATGATGGGCGTCAACGAGCACGAGTTCGACCCGGGCCGCCACAAGGTGGTGTCCAACTCGTGCTGCACCACCTACTGTGTCGCCACCCTCGTCCGACCGCTGCACCAGGCGTACGGGGTGGTGAGCGGCACGGTCACCGCGGCGTACTCGGCCGCCAGCCGCCCGGGTCCCGTGCTCGACGACCCGCACCCCAACCCGCGGCTCGCCCGCGCCAACGCCCGCTGCCTGGTGCCGGCCGGGGTACCGGGCATGAAGTACGCGCTGCCGCGGGTGCTGCCGGAGCTGGCCGGGCGGCTGGTCGCCACCGCGGTCCGGGTGCCGACGACCACGGTGTCCGCGGCGACCGTGGTGCTGCGCCTGGCCCGGCCGGTCACGGTCGCGGAGGTCAACGCCACCCTGGAGGCGGCCGCGGGCAGCGTGAGCAAGGGCTACCTGGAGACCAGCCGGGAGCCGCTGGTCTCCGGTGACGTGGTCGGCTCGGCCGCCTCCTGCGTGGTCGACACCGGGCTCACCGCGGTCTGCGGGGACCTGGTGCGGGTGGTCGGCTGGTACGACAACGAGTGGGGATACGCGCACCGGCTGCTGGACCTGGTGCGGCATCTGGTCCGGCCGCGACCGCTGACCGCACCGCACTGAGGATCCGGTCGCGCAGGCCGGTCAGACGTGACGGGTCGACGGCCGGTACGGCAACGGCCGGGACAGGATCGCCGGCCCCGGCCGCGGCGCCATCGGCGGCGCGATCGGTGAGAGGGTCAGCGGTGCCGCGGGCGCCTTCGGGTCGGGGTGGCCGGGCCGCCCGGTGGGCCGGGCGTGACGGGGCGGGCCGAGCGCGGCCAGCGGCAGCCGCCACGGGAAGGAGGCGGCGTGGTCCTTGCCGGTGCCGGGGGCGGGCATCGGGTGCTCGCCGAAGATCACCTGCACGCCCCAGGAGCGCAGGGTGCGCAGGCTCGCCTGGAAGGTGGGGTGGGCGGCCATGGCCCGGTTGGTGAAGGGCATCGCCACCACCGGCAGCCCCAGCCCGTACGCCTCGATGAGCAGCCCGAGCGCGAGCGTGTCGGCGATGCCGTTGGCCCACTTGTTGATGGTGTTGACGGTGGCAGGCGCCACCACCATCGCGTCGGCGGCCGGCAGCCGGTCCGGCTCGTCGGGCTGCTTGTACTCGCTACGGACGGGGTGGCCGGTCTGCCGGGCCAGCGCGGCGGTGTCGACGAACTTGCGACCGTCGGGGGTCACCACCACCGCGACCTGCCAGCCGGCGCGCTGGGCGAGGGTGACGAACTCGCCGACGTACCCGGCCGCCGGGGAGCCGCAGGCGATGGCGTACAGCACCGGTCGGGTGTCCCGGCGGCCGTCGACCACACCGTCGGACGTGGACCCGGCGACCGGGTCGGGCTGCGCCGACCCGTTCCGCCCCGCGGACCGGTCCGACCGGGCCGATCCGTTCTGCCCCGCCGTCCCGTTCCGCCCCGCCGACCCGCCCGACCAGGCGGACCGGCCGGGCCACGGCGACCATCCCGGTGCCGGACGGCCCCTCATCCGACCACCCCCACGCTGGCGGCGAGTTTCCGCAACGGCGCCGGCGGTTCGCCGCGCACCTGCCGCAGCACGTCGCTGACCAGCCGGCGGACCACCGGCCGGGAGCGGAGCTCGGCCGGGGCGATCCGTTCGCTCTCCACCAGCAGGGCGCCGGCGCGCTCCACGTCCCCCACCTGCGCGCAGCCGCGGGCGGTGTCCAGCAGGTGGTGGATGCGCCGCTCCGGCACCAGGCCCGCCAGGCTGGCCCGACGGATGCGCTCGTGGGTCTCCACCGCCGCGCGTCCGTCGCCCAGCTCCACCGCGGCCGCCACCCGGTGCAGCTGCACGTTGGTCGGGCCGAAGCAGCTCCAGTAGTGGTTGTGGTCGCCGCCGAGGCGCTCGGCGGCCTGGTCGGCGGCGGCGAGCAGCTCGCGCACCGCGACGCGGTCGCCCAGTGACGCGGCGGCCATCGCCCCCTGCAGCAGCAGCATGCCGTAGACCGACAGTTGCCGGGGGTCGGTGACGGTGCGGCCGGGCGCGAGCCGCTGGGCGGCGCCGATGTTGACCTCCAGCGCCGGGCGGGCGCGACCGAGGGCCAGCAGCGCCATGGCGACCCGGAAGGTGGCGACCCCGACGAGCAGCTCGTCGCCGGAGCGTCGGGCCACCGACACCGCCCGGTCGGCGGCCAGCCACGCCAGTTGGTACTCGCCCAGGTTGCGCAGTGTCGAGGAGGTGATCTGGTAGACCTGCGCGAGCAGGTGGGCGGTGGTCGGCTCGTCCCGGCCGCCGGTGCACACCGCGTCGGCGATCTGCGCCTGCCGCAGCAGGTCGGGCAGCATCCGCGCCAGCACCCCGCCGCGGGCGTGCTGGTAGGTGAACCAGGCGTGGGCCACCGCCTTGCGCAGCTCGCCCAGGTCGGGCGGGGGCACCGGCGGGTCCATCGCCACCAGGTGGTCGTAGCGTTCCAGCGCCTCCCGGATGCCGGCGACCTCGGCGCTGCCCGCCGGGCGGTCGACCGGTCCGGCGGCGCCGACCGCGTCGTCCCCGCCGGACCCGCCGTCCAGCAGCACCCGGGGGTCCACCGCGAGCACCTCGGCGATCTGGCGGATCACCGGGTAGCGGTCCAGCCGCCTGACCCCCCGTTCGACCTTGTCCACCCAGCTCTTGCTACGGCCGAGCCGGTCGGCCAGCATCTGCTGGGACATGCGGCGTTGGCGGCGCCAGTACGCGACGCGGCGTCCGATGGGCCAGTCGTCCACGTTCTGACCTCCGCTTCGCGTCGACCGTCCCGCGGCGACCCGGCCGCCGTACCGGTGGGCCGGTGCGGCGACCTGGGCCGGGCGGGCGACACGTGGGCACGGCTGGTTTCGAACCAGCGACCTCCCGCTTGTAAGGCGGGTGCTCTCCCACTGAGCTACGCGCCCCGGCGGCCGGCGTCAGCCTACCTGACAACTGTGCCGCACCGGGTCACCCGTCGGTCGGACGCGGCCGCTTCCGGTGCCGGGTACCGGAGGCTCAGCGCCGGCCACGCCCCACCTTGGGGGCGACCAGCCGGGCGCCGCTCCAGTCCTTGCCGGCGCTGATCGTGGAGGTGTGCTGAAGTCCCGCGGTCGGCGCCGCCTCCGCGATGTCGCTGGGCTCGACGTGGCCGGGTCGGCCGGCCTTGGGGGTGAGCACCCAGACGGTGCCGTTGTCGGCCAGCGGACCCAGCGCGTCCATGAGGAGGTCGACCAGGTCGCCGTCGCCGTCGCGGTACCACAGCAGCACCGTGTCGACGACCTCGTCGGTGTCCTCGTCGAGGAGCTCTCCCCCGCAGCGTTCCATGAGCGCCTCTCTGAGCTCGTGGTCGACGTCGTCGTCGTAGCCCATCTCCATCACGACCATCCCCGGCTCGATGCCGAACCTGTCCGCCGGGCTCCGGGTGCCCTCTGCGGCGGGGCCAGCGCTCGCGCTCACGGTCGGTGCCTCCTTGTCCTGTGTCCGCCGGAGAAAGCCTCTCACGCCGGTTCGTTCTGCCCGACAACGTACCGTCCGACGGACGCGCGCGCTGTCCTGGCACGCCGGACCGGCCCGCCGCCGGCGTCCACCTGCGGAAACACCCGCCGGCGGGCCGGTCAGCCGCGCAGCAGGGAGAACCTGACCTGCCGGGTCGACCGGTCGGTGTTGGGGTCGACCAGGCAGATCGACTGCCAGGTGCCCAGGGCCAGGTCGCCGCCGATTACCGGTATGCACAGGTGCGGCGCGACGAGCGCGGGCAGCACGTGGTCGCGGCCGTGCCCCGGCCGGCCGTGCCGGTGCCGCCACCGGTCGTCGGCCGGCAGCAGGTCGTCCAGGGCGCGCAGCAGATCCTCCTCGGTGCCGGAGCCGGTCTCCACCAGCGCCAGGCCGACGGTGGCGTGGGGTGCGAACACGTGCAGCAGACCGTCGCCCTGACCGGCGACGAACGCACGGGCCTGCGGGGTGATGTCCCGTACGGTCGGACGCGACCCGGTCGTCACCGTGATGACCTCGGTACGCACTCTGCCGAGTCTGTCACGGAGCGCGCAGGTTACCCGACGGTACCCGGTGCGGTATGCCCGGCTGTGACCAACCATCCACCCCTACGTGTGACGTGGGCCTCGCCGACAGGGCAGGATGGAGGCGGAGGACGGAACCTGACGACCTGACGAGGAGTCCCCGTGGCCACCGAACCACACGCCGGCGCGGTACGCCGCCCGGTCATCAGCGACGGCCTGCCCAGCCAGCTGCCGGACATCGACCCTGAGGAGACCTCCGAATGGATCCAGTCCCTGGACCAGGTGGTCGACGCCCGCGGCGCCAAACGTGCGCGGTACGTGATGCTCAGGCTGCTGGAGCGGGCGCGGGAACGGCAGGTGGGCGTCCCGCCGCTGACCACCACCGACTACATCAACACCATCCCGCCGGAGCGGGAGCCCTGGTTCCCGGGCGATGAGCACGTCGAGCGCCGCATCCGCGCGTACATCCGGTGGAACGCGGCGATGATGGTGCACCGGGCGCAGCGGCCCGGGGTGGGGGTGGGCGGACACATCTCCACGTACGCCTCGGCCGCCTCGCTCTACGAGGTGGGGTTCAACCACTTCTTCCGCGGCAGGAACCACCCCGGCGGTGGGGACCAGGTCTTCTTCCAGGGGCACGCCTCGCCGGGCATCTACGCCCGGGCGTTCCTGGAGGGCCGGCTGACCCAGCAGCAGCTCGACGGGTTCCGGCAGGAGCTGTCCCACCCCGGTGGCGGGCTCCCCAGCTACCCGCACCCACGGCTGATGCCGGACTTCTGGGAGTTCCCCACCGTCTCCATGGGGCTCGGTCCGCTCAACGCGGTCTACCAGGCCCGGTTCAACCGCTACCTGCACCACCGCGGCATCAAGGACACCAGCCAGCAGCGCGTGTGGGCGTTCCTCGGCGACGGTGAGGTCGACGAGCCCGAGGCGCTGGCCGCCATCGGCCTGGCCGCTCGCGAGGAGCTGGACAACCTGATCTTCGTGGTCAACTGCAACCTGCAGCGGCTGGACGGCCCGGTGCGCGGCAACGGCAAGATCATCCAGGAGCTGGAGGCGCTGTTCCGGGGCGCCGGCTGGAACG
>CAZSNW010000094.1:0-10002 GCA_964608245.1 uncultured Micromonosporaceae bacterium | reverse complement strand
GCGCGGGGAGAACCGGGCGCTGGTGGCGGCGGAGGCGGCGATCTCCAGTCCGCTGCTGGAGCAGAGCATGGACGGTGCACGCGGGGTGCTGCTGTCCATCGCGGGCGGCTCCGACCTGGGACTGTTCGAGATCAACGACGCGGCGCAGCTCGTGACCGACGCCGCCCACCCGGACGCGAACATCATCTTCGGCGCGGTGATCGACGACTCGCTGGGCGACGAGGTGCGGGTCACCGTGATCGCGGCCGGTTTCGACTCCGGGGCCCCGGCGTACAAGCCGGCGGAGCCGCCGCGCAAGTCGGCGCAGCGCCCGACGCTCGGCACCGGGGTGCCGGCCGGCGACGACCCGCAGCCGCCGGTCCAGCACGGTCGCCGGGTGCTGTTCGACGACGTTGACGTTCCCGACTTCCTCAAGAATGGGTCGTGACGCGCCCACGGTGACGGGTCCGGACCTGCCCGCGGCCGAGTGGAGCGACGCGCGTACCGCCGAGCTGGCCGCGAACCTGGAGCTACTGCGGGAGCGGCTGGCCGTGGCCTGCCGGGCGGCCGGTCGGTCGCCCGCGGAGGTGACCCTGGTGGCGGTGACCAAGACCTTTCCGGCCGCGGACGTCGTCCGACTGGCACGGCTGGGGGTCACCGACGTCGGGGAGAACCGCGACCAGGAGGCGCGGGCGAAGCTCGCCGAGGTGGCCGACCACGGGGTGGTGGTGCGGGTCCACTTCATCGGCCGACTGCAGCGCAACAAGGCGCGCTCCGTGGCCCGGTACGCCGACATGGTGCACTCGGTGGACAGCGTGCGGCTGGCCGAGGCGCTGGGGGCGGCGGTGCCGCCCGGGCGCCGGCTGGAGGTGCTGGTGCAGCTCAGTCTGGACGGTGACCCGGCGCGGGGCGGGGCGGACGTGGCGACGCTGCCGCAGGTGGCGGCGGCGGTGGCCGGGCAGCCCGGGCTGCGACTGGCCGGGGTGATGGCGGTGCCGCCGCTGTCGTGGTCGTCCGATGCCGCCTACCGCCGGCTGGCCGAGGTCGCCGCCGAGCTGCGGGCGGAGTATCCGCAGGCGACCGTGGTGTCCGCGGGGATGAGCCACGACTTCGAGACCGCGGTGCGGTACGGCGCGACACACGTCCGGGTCGGCAGCGCGCTCCTCGGCAACCGGCCGCCGTTGCGGTAGCCTGGAGTGACCGACCCGAACTACACGGATGTCGTTCGCCTCGCCCGCCGGAGGCGCCGCAGGCGCGATCCGGTCGGGCGTGACCGCGACCGGCCGGGTGACGGCCTTGCGACCAGGAAGGGGTAAGCCGTGGGCGCTCTGCGGAAAGCGGGGGTGTGGCTCGGCCTGGTCGAGGACGACGACGAGGACGTGTACGACGAGCCGGAGCCGCCTGTCCGGGAGCGTGGCCGGGGCTTCGGCCGGCTGTCCCGTCGCAGCCGTCGGGACGACGACCTGGAGGCCGACCTCGACGAGGACGAGGAGGAGGACCTGCGTCCGACCCGGGGTCGTGGCTCGCGTTCGGTGGTGACCGGCCGTGACCGGGAGGCGGTCCACCGCAGCCGGGGCGGTCCCGAGGAGCGGGGCACCCGTCGGGACGGTACGGTCAGCTACCTCGGCCGCGACAACCTCGCGCTGGCACCGGAGCCGGAGCCGGTGGCCGAGCCCGAGACTCCGCCGGCGCCCAAGCAGCGCTACCAGATCACCACGCTGCACCCGGTCAGCTACCGGGAGGCCCGCACCATCGGCGAGCACTTCCGGGAGGGCCGGCCGGTGATCATGAACCTGACCGAGATGGACGAGGCGGACGCCCGTCGCCTCGTCGATTTCGGCGCGGGTCTGGCGTTCGGCCTGCGGGGTAAGATGGAACGCGTGACCAACCGGGTGTTCCTGCTCTCGCCGGCCAACGTCGAGGTCACACCGGAGGACAAGGCCCGGATCGCCGAGGGCGGGTTCTTCCGTCGTCGCTAACCCGATCGGGGGAACCGCCTACTGTGTTCGTGGCATTACTCCAGGTGTTGTTTGTTCTTCTCCGCCTCTATTCTCTGGCGATTATCACCCGAATTGTCCTGAGTTGGGTGCTGTCCTATAGTCGCCGGTGGCAGCCCGGTCGAGGCGGAGCAGCGGCACTCGAACTCCTGTGGACCGTCACGGATCCGCCGATCCGTGCGTTGAGGCGAGTGATCCCACCTTTGCGGATCGGCTCTGTCGGCGTCGATCTGGCCGGATGGGTGGCCCTGGTTATTCTGTACGTGTTGTCGCTCGTGGTAAACGGGCTGATCATGAACCTTGGCTCATGACCGGCCTATCGCGCCGCTGCAACTGACCGGAGGAGTTCGATGCCGTTGACCCCGGCCGACGTTCACAACGTCGTCTTCAAGAAGCCGCCGATCGGCAAGCGCGGGTACGACGAGGACGACGTCGACGCGTTCCTCGACGAGGTGGAGCGGGAGCTCGCTCGGCTGATCGAGGAGAACAACGAGTTGCGCGCGGCCCTGGAGCACGCGGGTCGGGGCGGTGACCCGCGGCTGGTCCAGGAGAACAACGAGCTGAAGCTCCAGATCGAGCGTCTGCAGCGGGAGAAGGCGGCGGCCGAGCAGACCATCATGCACATGCAGGAGGAGCTCGAGCGCTACCGCGCCGCTGGTCTGGAACCCGGGATGGACGGCGAGCAGCAGGCGCTGCGGGTCCTGATGATGGCGCAGCGGACCGCCGACGACCACGTCTCGGACGCCCGGCAGGAGGCCGAGAAGCTGCTCAACGAGGCGCGCGCCAAGGCCGAGGAGCTCACCCGCGAGGCCCGGGCCAAGGCGGAGGCGCTGGAGCGCGACGCCCGTCAGCGGCACCAGGAGGTCATGGGGGGCCTGGACGCCAAGCGGGCGCAGCTGAAGAAGCACATCGAGGAGCTCAAGCAGTTCGAGCGCGAGTACCGCACGCGGCTGAAGGCCTACCTCGAGAGCCAGCTCCGCGACCTCGAGGGCCGGGGTCAGGACCTG
Organism: uncultured Micromonosporaceae bacterium; assembly: GCA_964608245.1. GTDB lineage: Bacteria > Actinomycetota > Actinomycetes > Mycobacteriales > Micromonosporaceae > Natronosporangium. Next base: position 7,019 of record CAZSNW010000094.1, on the reverse strand, counting down.
GACGCGGACGCCGGCCTCGACGGACGCGACAACGGGGCGCTGACCGGCGCCGGGGCGTACCCGGACAGCGGCCGCTAGCGGCACCGCCCCCGGGGGGTGGGGGCGTCCACGGGTGACCGGCCGGTCGGCGCGGCCGTGATCAGGTGTCATCGACTATCGACCGGGCCATGGGGGGGACCAGGCCGTGATCGACATCAGTCTGCTGCTCATCGGCGCCGCCGCCGTCATGCTGGTCCTGGGGCTGTGGCAGCCGTCGGATCTGATGCTCGCCGGCTCCATCGGTGCCAGCGTGCTGGCGGCGGTGCTGCTCGTGGTGGCGGTGCGCCGGCAGGCCGCCGCCGTCGACCTGAACGACCTGTACGCGTCGTCGGGCGAGGACCGTCGCCGCGAGGTGCTCGACAGGTACGCCTCCGCGGCGGAGTCCGGCGCATCCGACGCCGTCGACGACGCGACGGCGGTCATCCCGCAGCAGGGCGGGCTCGCCGACCAGGCCGCCGATCTCTTCGAACCACCGGACGAGCCGGCTCCCCAGCAGGTGTCGCCGGCCGACGCCGCCCGGGTGCGCCGGTTGGACACCGAGGTGCTGGTGGTCGACGGCCGGCCGCGCTACCACCTCATCGGCTGCGTGCACCTGCTGGGACGCGACAGCGAACCGCTGCCGGTCAGCGAGGCGATCGAGTTGGGGTTCACCCCGTGCGGCCTGTGCGAGCCGGACAGCGCGCTGCTGGCCGACGCCCGTCGGGTGTGACCGGCCCGCGCCCCGGCCGGCCGGCACGGGCACGGTCGGCCGGGGCGACCGGCCGGCTTCGCCCATAATGGCCGCATGTCGGCTGGTGGCCGTTCGGAGGTGACGGTGGCGGTGCGGGTCCGGCCGGGTGCCTCCCGCACCTCGGTCGGTGGCAGCCACCCGGGGCCGCACGGCGAGGCCCTGGTGGTGGCGGTGACCGCACCGCCGGTCGACGGCCGGGCGACCGAGGCGGCCCGGCGGGCCCTCGCCGAGGCGCTCGGGGTGCGGCCGTCGACGGTCACCCTGAAGACCGGGGCGAACAGCCGCGACAAGCTGTTCGTGGTCAGCGACCCGCCGGCCGACCTCTCCGACCGGATCCGGCGGCTGCGCGACGGCCGGGCGTGACAGCGGCCGCCCGAACCCTGGACATGGCCGCGGGCGTACCACGGCGTTGTCGGCACGGTCGCGTGGCTTACCACCTGTTGCGACGTTCCGAGTAAATGCGTGAAATGTCGTTTCTATCGACACGGCCGTAGGCACTCTACGTATACGCTGCTTGACGATGTGTGAGCGTGGCGCGCCGATCGACATGGTTGTCGAGGCCGGCTACGTTCCGTATCCTTGCCATCCTCCGGTGTGCGCGGCGACGCTGCGCGCGCCGTCCCTGTGGTGCCGGCCTCGGGCCGGCGTTGGCGCACTTGGGGGAGACATGGCCGAGCACGGGAAGGCGGGACCGAGGTCCACCGCCGGGCGTACGGGCTCGACCGGCCGCGCGGCCGGCGTACCGGCGGACAAGCCCGCGAAGAAGCCGGGAGCCGGCAAGGTGACCGCGGCGGCGCGCAGGAGCACCGGCGGCTCCCACGCCCACGCCGCCACCGGCACCACGCGACCGGCCGCCACCACCGCCACCACCGCACGGCGGCGCAGCGAGGCGGAGATCGAGCGGATCCGCGCCGCACTGCTGGAGCGGTACGCGGAGCTGCGTCGCGAGTACGAGCAGCACATGGCGGAGATCGCCGAGCTGCAGCGGGACCGGTTGACCGATTCCGCCGGGGACGACCAGGTCGACACCGGCAGCAAGACGTACGAGCGGGAGCAGGAGATCTCCCTGGCGAACAGTATCCTCGAACGGGTGACCCAGGTGGAGCGCGCACTGGAGCGCGTCGAGGAGGGCGGCTACGGGTGGTGCGAGCGCTGCGGCAACGCCATTCCGGTGGAGCGGCTGGCCGCCTTCCCGTCGGCGACGCTGTGCGTGAGCTGCAAGCAGCTGGAGGAGCGGCGCTGAGCGACGAGGTGTCGCCCGGGGCCGGGCCGCCCGACGTCGGCTCCGGCGACGCCCCCGCGGTGTCCGGCCGCGCCACCACCCGGCGTACCGCGGTGGCCTTGCTGGTGGTGATCGCGGCCGTGGTACTGCTCGCGGACCTGGTCACCAAGGAGCTCACTGTGGCGCACCTGTCCGGCCGGCCGGCGGTGCGGCTGCTCGGCGGCGCCGTCCACCTGACCTACGTGACCAACAGCGGCGCCGCGTTCGGCATCGGCGGCTCCTACACGTTCGTGTTCCCGATCATCGCGGTGGTGGTGATCGGGTGGATCGGCTGGATGGCGTGGCGACTGCGCTCCCGCCTGTGGGCGACGAGCCTCGGGCTGCTCCTGGGAGGGGTCACGGGCAACCTGGTCGACCGGTTGTTCCGACCGCCCGGCCCGCTGCGCGGCAGGGTGGTCGACATGATCAGCGTCTTCGCGCCGGACGGCAGCGTCTTCCCCGTGTTCAATCTCGCCGACTCGGCCCTGGTGGTCGGGGTGTCGCTGGCGGTCTGGCTGGAACTCACCGGGCGTCGGCGAGACGGCAGTCGGGTGGTGCCGGCACGCCGGCGGTCGGCCTGACCGGGGTGGTGGGGTGAACAGACCGAGTACGGACGCGCGCGTCGACGCGCTCTTTGCGGACGACGACGACCTCGCGCAGCCCGCCGCGCCGGAGCGCCCGGTCCGCGCCCTGCCGGTCCCCGAGGCGCTCGACGGCATGCGGCTCGACCAGGTGGTCGCCCGGCTGTTCGGGCTGTCCCGCAGCACCGCCGCCGCGCTGGTGGCCGCCGGCGACGCCACGATCGACGGCGCGGTACGCGCCAAGTCCGACCCGGTACGCGCCGGCGCCTGGCTGGAGGTGGTCCTGCCGCCACCACCCTCCCCGGTACGGGTGGAGCCTCGGGACGTCACCGGCCTGGCGGTCCTTTACAACGACGACGACATCATCGTGGTGGACAAGCCCGTCGGCGTGGCCGCCCACCCCAGTCCGGGCTGGACCGGTCCGACCGTGCTCGGGGCCCTGGCCGCCCGCGGCTACACCGTCGCCACCAGCGGGGCGGCCGAGCGGCAGGGCATCGTGCACCGGCTCGACGTCGGCACCACCGGGGTGATGGTGGTGGCGAAGAACGAGCGGGCCTACACCGCCCTGAAGCGGGCGTTCCGCGAACGGCGGGTCGACAAGATCTACCACGCGGTGGTGCAGGGGCACCTGGACCCGCTGCAGGGCACCATCGACGCGCCGATCGACCGGCACCCGCGGCACGACTGGAAGTTCGCGGTGGTCAGCGGCGGCAAGCCGAGCATCACCCACTACCGGACGCTCGAGGCGTTCCCGCACGCCAGCCTCGTCGAGGTCCGGCTGGAGACCGGGCGCACCCACCAGATCCGGGTGCACTTCTCGGCGCTGCGCCACCCGTGCGTCGGCGACCTGACCTACGGGGCTGACCCGGTGCTCGCCGCCAAGCTCGGGCTGACCCGGCAGTGGCTGCACGCGTACGAGCTGGGCTTCACCCACCCGGGCACCGGTGAACCGGTGCGGTTCACCAGCCCGCCGCCGCCGGACCTGGCGGAGGCGCTGGAACGGTTGCGCGAAGGGGCGTAGCCGGGTGGACGGCGCCGACCGGACGGCTGCCGGGGCGTACCGCCCGGAAGGGTGACCGACGACCGCCGGGGGCGAGGTTGGCCGGCCGTCGGGGTGCACCGTAGCCTGTGAGATGCCTGTCGGGGCAGGCACCGTGGGAGGAGGCGGGGTGGAGCGGACCGAGTCCAGCTGGGGCGAGCCGGTGGAACCGGCGCCGCGCTGGCGGGCCCTGCTCGACCGGGCGCTGCTCGGGCGTACCGGGGAGGACCAGGCCGAGTCGCGGCCGGACCACCGCCCCGGACCGGCCAGACCCGCCCCCGCCCAGCCCGGCGGCGTCTACCGCTCCACGAACGCGGCTCCGCCCGGCTACCCGCCGCCCACCGGCTACCCGCCCGCCCAGCCCGCGGGCTCCCCGGTGTCCGGGCCGCCGGTGGGACAGGGCTATCCGGCACCGCCGGCCGGTTACCCCGCGCCACCGCCTGGGCCGTACGCCGGCCACCCGGCACCGGCGCACGCGGCCTACCCCGCACCGGCACCGGTGCACCCGGGACACCCGACCTCCGGGCCGCCCGCGCCCGCGTACCCGGCCCCCGGGCCGGGCCCGGCCGCGTACCCGGCGTCGGGGTACGCGGGCGGGTACGCGCCCGCCCACCCGCCGTGCGTCGAGTGGCGGCAGTCGGACACCGACGAGGCGCTGCAGCAGGCCACCGCGGTGCTGCGCCGTCCGGTGCCGCGGCCGTTGGTGCTGGCGTTCGCCAACCCCAAGGGAGGGGTGCACAAGACCACCGCCACCGCGCTCGCCGCCGCCACCATCGGCAGCGTGCGGGGCCGGGGCGTGATCGCCTGGGACGACAACGAACTGCGCGGCACCCTCGGGCTGCGCGCCGGCAGCGCCCGGCACGCGCGGACCATCCGGCACCTGATCCGCGATCTCGCCGAGATCGAGGTGTGCGTCGGGCAGGAGCTGGTGGAGCGGCTCGACGACTACCTGCGGCACGCCTCGGACGGCACCTACGACGTGCTGGCCGGGGAGGAGGACCCGCGGTTCGCCGAGCGGCTGGACCGCTACACCGTCCGGCGGGTGCTCGACCTGCTGCGGCGCACCCACGAGGTGGTGTGCGTGGACACCGGCAACAACGTCGAGAGCCCCAACTGGCGGACCGTGCTGCAGGGCGCCGACCAGCTGGTGGTCACCACCGTGCCGCGGGAGGACGCGGCGTTCACCGCCGACTGGATGCTCGACCTGCTGGACGCCAACGGCCTCGGAGCGCTGGTCCGGGACGCGGTGACCCTGCTGTCGTGCAGCACCCCGGGACCGCCACCACCGCTGCTGGAGGAGCTGCGGACGCACTTCGCCACCCGCACCCGGGCGGTGGTGGTCGTACCCTACGACCCGGCACTGGAGACCGGCTCGGCGATCGAACCCTCGGCGCTGCAGCCGGAGACCCGCCGGGCGTGGCTGCACGCCTGCGCGACCATCCTCGATCCCTTGACCCGCTGACGCGGGCGGCCGGTCGCCGCAGGGTCGAACGGCGCCGCGGCGGGCCGCAGGGTGGCGCGCCGCGCGGGAGCTGCCGGGCGGTCGTACCGGCCCGCTAGGCTCGACGGCGTCGGGGTGGCGACGGACCAGGGGGAGGCGGTTGGTGTCAACAGACGGTCGGGGCCGGTCGTTCGTGCACCTGCACGTGCACACCGAATACTCGATGCTGGACGGTGCCGCCCGGCTCGCACCGCTGTTCGCCGAGGTGCAGCGGCTGGGCATGTCGGCGCTGGCCATGACCGACCACGGCAACCTGTACGGTGCCCACGACTTCTACACCAAGGCCACCGCCGCCGGGATCAAGCCGATCATCGGCATCGAGGCGTACGTGGCGCCCGCCTCCCGGTTCGACAAGCGACCCATCTTCTGGGGGGAGCCCCACCAGAAGGCCGACGACGTCTCGGCCGGCGGCACCTACACCCACCTGACGCTGCTCGCGGTCACCCCCGAGGGGCTGCGCAACCTGTTCCGGCTGTCGTCCCTGGCGAGCCTGGAGGGGCACTACCGCAAGTGGCCGCGCATGGACCGCGAGCTGCTGGCGCGCTACCACAAGGGGATCGTCGCCACCACCGGCTGCCCGTCCGGTGAGGTCCAGACCCGACTGCGGCTCGGCCAGTACGAGGAGGCGGTCCGCGCGGCCGCGGAGCTGCGCGACATCTTCGGCCCGGAGAACTTCTTCCTGGAGGTGATGGACCACAACAACGAGGTGGAGCGGCGGGTCCGCGACGACCTGCTGCGCCTCGGCAAGGAGCTCAACCTGCCGCTGCTGGCCACCAACGACTCCCACTACGTGGTCGAGTCGGAGGCGGCCGCGCACGAGGCGCTCCTGTGCGTCCAGACCGGCAAGACCCTGGCCGACCCGCAGCGGTTCCGGTTCGAGGGGACCGGCTACCACCTGCGCTCGCCGGCGGAGATGCGGGCGTTGTTCGACGACGAGCTGCCGGGCGCCTGCGACAACACGCTACTGGTCGCCGAGCGGGTGGAGGACTACGCCGAGGTGTTCGCCCACCGCGACCTCATGCCCCGCTTCCCGGTGCCCGAGGGCCACACCGAGGAGTCGTGGCTCAGGCAGGAGGTCGCCCGGGGCCTGGCCGAACGTTTTCCCGACGGGGTGCCGGAGAACTACGCCGCCCAGGCCGAGTACGAACTGGACGTCATCTGCCAGATGGGCTTCCCCGGCTACTTCCTCGTGGTCGCCGACCTGTGCCGGTACGCCCGCAGGGAGGGCATCCGGGTGGGCCCGGGCCGCGGCTCGGCCGCCGGGTCGATGGTGGCGTACGCGCTCGGCATCACGCAGCTCGACCCGATCAAGCACAAGCTGAGCTTCGAGCGTTTCCTCAACCCCGAGCGGGTCACGATGCCCGACATCGACCTGGACTTCGACGAGCGTCGGCGGGGCGACATGATCCGCTACGCCACCGAACGCTACGGCGAGGACCACGTCGCCCAGATCATCACCTACGGCACGATCAAGGCGAAGGCGGCGATCAAGGACGCCTGCCGGGTGCTCGGCTACCCGTACGCGCTCGGCGACCGCATGACCAAGGCGATGCCCCCGCCGGTGATGGGCAAGGACATCCCGCTGTCGGGCATCTTCGACCCCAACCATCCGCGCTACCCGGAGGCGGCCGAGTTCCGCAGCCTGTACGAGGCCGAACCGGACGTGCAGAAGGTGGTGGAGACCGCCCGCGGCCTGGAAGGGCTGATCCGCAACGCCGGCGTGCACGTGGCCGGGGTGATCCTGTCCAGCCAGCCGCTGATGGACGTGCTGCCGATTTGGCGCCGGGACACCGACGGCGCGATCATCACCGGCTGGGACATGGGCGCCTGCGAGTCCATCGGGCTGCTCAAGATGGACTTCCTGGGCC
>CAZSNW010000093.1:331-10110 GCA_964608245.1 uncultured Micromonosporaceae bacterium | reverse complement strand
GCTTCGACGGCGCGCTCGTGGTCAAGACCATGGGGCGGGAGGCGGCCGAGACCGAACGGTTCGCCGCCAAGGCGGGCGAGCTGCGCGACGCGCTCATCCAGGTCGGCCGGTTGCGCGGCGTGTTCGACCCGTTGCTGGAGGCGCTACCGGCCGTCGGTTCGCTGCTCGTGCTGCTGGTCGGCGCCTGGCGGTTGCACCAGGGGGCGGTCTCGGTCACCCAACTGGTCAGCGTGGCGTTCCTGTTCACCGTGCTGGCGTTCCCGGTGCGGGCGATCGGCTGGGTGCTGGCCGAGCTGCCCCGCAGCGTGGCCGGCTGGGACCGGGTGCAGCGGGTGCTCACCGCCACCGGGAACATGCCCTACGGTACGCGCGACCTGGACCCCGACCGGCGCCCGGCGACCCTGCGGTTCGAGAACGTCAGCTTCGCCTACCTCGAGGGCAGGCCGGTGCTGCACGACATCTCCTTCGAGGTGCCGGCCGGTCGCACCGTGGCGCTGGTCGGCCCCACCGGCTCCGGCAAGTCGACCATCGCCCTGCTCGCCGCGCGGCTGGTCGACCCCGCCTCGGGTCGGGTCACCCTCGACGGGACCGACGTCCGCGACCTGCGCGCCGAGACGCTCACCCGGGCGGTCGCCCTGGTGCCGCAGGTGGCGTTCGGGTTCGACGACACGGTACGCGCCAACGTGAGCCTCGACCGCGAGGGCATCGACGACGAGGCGGTGTGGCGGGCCCTGCGGCAGGCCCAGGCCGCGGGCTTCGTGGCCGCCCTGCCCGGCGGGCTGGACGCGGTGGTCGGCGAACGCGGCACCAGCCTCTCCGGCGGGCAGCGGCAACGGCTCACCCTGGCCCGGGCGCTCGCCGGCGAGCCGCGGCTGCTCATCCTCGACGACGCCACCAGCGCGGTCGACCCGCGGGTGGAGGCGGCGATCCTCGCCGGCCTGCGCAACAGCGGCACCACGATCCTCGTGGTCGCCTACCGCCGCGCCACCATCGCGCTCGCCGACGAGGTGGTCTACCTGGAGCAGGGCCGGGTGGTCGCCCGGGGGTCGCACCAGGAGCTGCTCGCCTCCGTGCCCGGGTACGCGGAGCTCGTCACCGCGTACGAGCGGGCCGAGGCGGAACGCGAGCGGGAGCGCGAACACGTACCGGAACCCGCGGCCGGGGTCGACGACCTGCCGGCCGTGGCCGACGCGGCCGCGACCCGGGTCGGTGCGGCGCGGCCGGTGGCGCCGGCCGCGACCGGCTCGCCGCCGGCGGCCCCGGACGACCCGGATCCCGGTGACGTCGACGCCGCCGACGTGGACGCGGGTGAGCTTGCGGTCGAGGAGGGGTCCCGGTGAGCGCGGTCGCCGCCTCCGTCCCCGGGCTACGGGAGGGCAAGGAGTCCCTGTGGCGCACCATGCGCCGCGGTCTGGCGCTCTCGCCCGAGCTGCGCACCGGCCTGGCCGGCACGCTGGCGCTCGCGCTGGTGGCGATGGCCGGCCGGGTGGCGGTGCCGGTCGCCATCCAGCTGGGGGTCGACCGCGGGCTGCTCGCCGAGGGCGGGCCGGACCTCGGCATGATCGGCCAGGTCGTCGCCGGCACGGTGGCGCTGCTCGCGCTCACCTCCGCGTGCGCGTACCTGACCATGGTGCGGCTGTTCCGGGTGACCGAGACCGCGCTGGCCGGGGTGCGGGTGCGGACGTTCCGCCACATCCACGACCTGTCCACCCTGCACCAGCAGGCCGAGCGCCGCGGGTCGCTGGTCTCCCGGGTCACCAGCGACATCGACACCATCACCCAGTTCCTCCAGTTCGGCGGCGTGGTCCTGCTGCTCAGCCTCGGGCAGCTGGTGGTGGCCACGGTGGTGATGGCGGTCTACTCGTGGCAGCTGACCCTGGTGGTGTTCGCCGCGTTCCTGCCCGCGGCGCTGGTGATCCGCTACTTCCAGTACCGGCTCGCCGCCGCGTACGGGGCGGTGCGCCGCCGGCTCGGCGCGATGCTCGCCGCCATCGGGGAGAGCATCGTCGGCGCCCAGGTGATCCGCGCCTACGGGGTGCAGGAGCGCACCGCCGCGAGGCTCGACGAGGCGATCGACGCCCACCGGGTGGCCCAGCAGCGGGCGATCCGGACCAGCATCATGAGCTTCTCCACCGGGGAGCTGGCGGCCGGCGTGGCGCTGGCCGGGGTGGTGATCGTCGGCGTCTACCTGGGCGCCGGCGGCGGGCTCACGGTCGGGCAGCTCACCGCGTTCCTGTTCCTCGTCACCCTGTTCATCCACCCGGTGCAGATCGCCACCGAGGTGCTCAACGAGGGGCAGCACGCGATCGCCGGCTACCGGCGGGTGCTCGACGTGCTCGACACCGTGCCGGACGTGGCCGACCCGGCCCGCTCGCCGGACGGGGGCGAGGTGCTGCCGGACGGCCCGCTAAAGGTCGTGTTCGACAAGGTGTCGTACGCCTACCCGGGCGCCTCCACCGAGGCGCTCTCCGACGTCGACCTGGTGATCCCGGCGCGGACGAGGGTGGCGGTGGTGGGGGAGACCGGCAGCGGCAAGACCACCTTCGCCAAGCTGCTCACCCGGCTGATGGACCCGACCCGCGGCGAGGTACGCCTCGGCGGCGTCCCGCTGACCCGGGTGCGGTTCGACTCGCTGCGCGCGCGGGTCGTCATGGTGCCGCAGGACGGGTTCCTGTTCGACACCAGCGTGGCCGACAACGTCCGGTTCGCCCGGCCCGGCCTCTCCGACGAGGAGCTGGCGCGGGCGTTCGGCGAGCTCGGGCTCACCGACTGGGTGGAGAGCCTGCCGGAGGGGATGCACACCCGGGTGGGCGAACGCGGGGAGGCGCTGAGCGTCGGCGAGCGGCAGCTGGTCGCGCTGGTCCGCGCGTACGTGGCCGACCCCGACCTGCTGGTGCTCGACGAGGCGACGAGCGCGGTGGACCCGGCGACCGAGGTCAGGCTGCAGCGCACCCTGGACGCGGTGACCCGTGGGCGGACCACGGTGGCGATCGCCCACCGGTTGTCCACCGCGCAGGCGGCCGACGAGGTGATCGTCGTGGACAAGGGCCGGATCGTGCAGCGCGGCCCGCACGCGGAGCTGGTGCGCGACCCGGACTCCGTCTACGGCCGCCTGTACGCCTCGTGGCTGGAGCAGACGCGGTGAGTTGGTAGAGTATAGGGCCGTTACATCGCGCTGTCGCGCCGCGGGAGGGGCCGTGCTGACGCGCCTGGAGGTAAACGGGTTCAAGAACCTCCTCGACCTCAAGGTCGATTTCGGCCCCTTCACCTGCATCGCAGGCGAGAACGGGGCAGGGAAGTCGAACCTCTTCGACGCGATTCAGTTGCTCAGCCTGCTGGCCGACATGCCGATGATGGAGGCCGCGCAGCGGGTCAGGGGTGTGCACGGCGAGCGGCAGGGTGATCCGCGGGACCTTTTCTGGAACGGGTACAACTCCCCCCAACCGCGGATGTCGTTCGCGGCGGAGATGATCGTCCCGAGGGCGGTGGAAGACGACTTCGGACGCCCCGCCAGCCCGACCATCTCCTTCCTCCGTTACGAGCTGGAGATCGGATACGAACCGCCCGGTCCTACCGAGAAGATCGGTCGCCTGAGGCTCCTGCGCGAGGAGCTAAGCCACATCAACCAAAGCGCAGCACCGTCCAAGCTCCGTTTCCCGCACAGCGCAAGGAGGTTTCGCGCGAACGTCGTCACGGGTCGGCGTAGCGGTACGGCGTTCATCTCGACGAAGATCGACGAGAACGGCGAACCCGTGGTCCGGGTCCACCAGGACGGTGGGAGCCGGGGACAGCCGCGGCCCGCCGCCGCGTCCCGCGCCCCGGGAACCGTGATCAGCACGATTACCGGCAGCGACGACCCGACGGCCCTGGCGGCGAGACGAGAGATGCAGTCCTGGCGGCGGCTTGCGCTCGAGCCGTCCGCGCTGCGGACCTCCGACCGCTACGTCGACCCGCAGGAGATGCAGGCCGACGGCAGGCACGCGGCCGGGGCGCTCTACCGCGTCGCGATGTCGGATCCCGACGGAGATCCCGCGAAGGTGTATGCCCGTACCGCCAACCGGCTGGCCGAGCTCGCCGGAGTGGACGTGCACTCGGTGGAGGTCGAGGCCGACGATGTGCGCGAGCTGATGACCATCTACGTCACGGAATCCTCCGGACTTCGACTCCCGGCACGCAGCCTCTCAGAGGGCACGCTCCGGTTCCTTGCGCTGTGCATCCTCCTTGAGGACCGTTCCGTCGAAGGTCTCCTGTGCATGGAGGAGCCCGAGAACGGGATTCATCCGTCCAACCTCCCGTCGATGGTTCGGCTCCTCGAGGAGCTCGCCGTGAACCCGAAAACCGAGCCGGGTCCCGACAACCCGTTCCGTCAGGTGATCGTCAACACCCACTCGCCATGGATCGTCCAGCTGGTCCGGCCCGAGGATCTCCTGTTCGCGACCACCGTGTCGACGATCGCTCCGGACGGAACCACGTCCCGAGGACTCGTGCTGCGGCCGCTGGCGGGCACGTGGCGCGCCAAGGACCCGGCGGAGACCCCGGTGACCAAAGCTGACATCCTCGCCTACCTCGCACCGCCGCCAGGCACACAGCTGACCCTGTTCTGACGCATGAGCCACGTGCGCCGACTGCTGTTCCTCGGTGAGGGATCGAGCGACCGAGGGATCATGACCCACGTCGAACGCATCGCCCGGGAGTGCGGCGTTCAAGCGGTGCCAACCCACCCGGACCCGGAGCAGTTGGAGCTCATCGTCAGGCAGGAGAAGATCGGAAACGGGCGAACGATCGCCGGCAGGCTACGTGCCCTCAAGAAGCTTGGTGCCGAGTTCGATTTGCTCGTCATCCACCGCGACGTCGACCGGGCCACACGGGAAGACCGGTTGGCGGAGATCGAGGACGCGGTGAACGAGGTCATGCCCGGTGTGCCGTGGGTCCCGGTGCTCCCGTGCCGGATGACCGAGGCTTGGTTGGTGCTGGACGAGCAGCTGATCCGGGAGATCGCAGGCAATCCCAATGGGAGGGTTCGGCTCGCCATCCCGGCACCGAGTCGGGTAGAACGGATCGCCGACCCGAAGAAGCTCCTCAAGGAACTGCTCGCCACGGCCGCGGAACTGACGGGACGGAAGCGGGAGAGTTTCGTCGCCCGATTCGGAAACCATCGACGACTGCTTCTGGAGCGGCTCAACCCTCACGGCCCCGTGAGCCAGGTACCGTCCTGGCAGGCTTTCGACCGGGATGTCCGTCGTGCTCTCCAGTCGCTCTAACTATCTTGGCCTGAATCAAAGAGCGAGCAGACGGTCGAGGAACTCCCGGTAGCGGCGCATCGCGACCCGCAGCTGCTCGGTGTCCGGCGGCTCGGCGGCGCTCCGGTAGGGGTCGAACCCGTCCACCTCCGCCTGCAGACGCTCGGAGACCACCCGGACCACCTCGGTCACGAGCCGCTCCGCCTCGGCCACCGCCGCCTGCGGGTCGTCGACGAACCCGCTCTGCACCTCCCGCCAGCGGTCGCGCAGCCGCTGCACGGTCTCCGGGTCCCACAGCGTGATGGGCCGGTGCGGCACCTCGCCCGGCCGGTGACCGGCGCGCCGCTCGGTCTGGGCCGAGGCCGTGCCGTTGGCCGCGGCGGTCCTGGCCGCCGGGGCGGGCCAGCCGGGTACGCCTGCGGAGGCGTCCGGCCCCGGTCCCGGTCGCGCCACCGCGGGCCGCGGTGAGGGTGCGTCGGCCGGCGGTGGCACGGGGTGCGGGGCGGCCGCCTCGGGCCGTGGCGGCACCACACCGGGCTGCCGGGGCGCTGGCTCCGGTCGCGGACCGGCCTCGTGCGACGCCGCCGCCTCGGGGTGCGGCGTTCCCGGCTCGGGGTGTGCAGGCGTCCCCTCCGGCCGGGGCTGCGCCGCCTCCGGGCGGGCCGGCTGCTCGGGTCGCTCAGGCTGGGTCTCCACCTCGACCTCCCCGGTCCTCCGGTCCGTCAGTACCGGCACCTGCGTGGTCGACTCGTCCACGACCGGACGCCGGTAGGGGAGCAACCCCACCCACGCCGGGCCGTCCGGCTGGTCGTCCGCGCCGGGGTAGGGCGCTTCGGGGCCGCGCATGCGCGTACCGTACCCGGAGCCGGGAGGGCACGCATCCACGGGGCCGCCGTCGCCGGGGCGGTCCACCTGACGGGCGTACCGGCCGGCCACGGGCGGTGGGCTTGTCGGGTGCGGGACAATCGCGAGGTGAGCGGCAGCCTGGATCCGGAGGTGGCGGCGCAGCTCCGCCGTGACCGTGACGGCCTCTTCCCGGCGGTGGTCCGTGACCACCGCACCGGCGAGGTGCTGATGCTGGCCTGGATGGACGACGAGGCGCTCGGCCGCACCCTGCGCACCGGCCGGGCCACCTACTGGTCCCGCAGCCGGCAGGCCTACTGGGTCAAGGGCGAGACTTCCGGCCACCACCAGTACGTCCGCGCCGCGGCGCTGGACTGCGACGGCGACGCGGTGCTGCTGGAGGTGGAGCAGGTCGGGCCGGCCTGCCACACCGGGGAGCGCACCTGCTTCCACCGGCCGCTGCCGGTGGCCGACCCCGGGCGGGCCGCGTGACCACCGGCGAGGTGCTGCCCGACCGGACCGCGTTCCTCGCCCAGGCCCGCACCCGGCGGGTCGTCCCGGTGACCCGGCGGCTGCTGGCCGACGGCGAGACCCCGGTCGGCATCTACCGCAAGCTGGCCGGCGGGCCCGGCACGTTCCTGCTGGAGTCGGCCGAGCAGGGCGCCAACTCCGGCGGTGCGGCCTGGTCGCGCTACTCGTTCGTGGGCGTCCGCAGCGTCGCCACCCTCACCGAACGCGACGGCGAGGCGGTGTGGCTGGGTAGGCCGCCGGCGGGTGTGCCGACCGGCGGGGATCCGGCGGCGGTGCTGCGGGACACGGTGGCGGCGCTGGCCGGGCCACCGGTCACCGACCCGCCGCTGCCCCCGCTGACCGGGGGTCTGGTCGGCTACCTCGCCTACGACCTGGTACGCCGGTTCGAACGGCTGCCCCGGCTCGCGGAGGACGACCTGCAGCTGCCCGAACTCGGCATGATGCTCGTCACCGACCTGGTGGTGCTGGACCACTACGACGGCTCGGCGATCCTGGTCGCCAACGCGGTCCTGCCGCCGGACGCTGACGAGGCGGCGGCCGAGGCCGCGTACCACCACGCGGTGGGGCGGCTGGACGCGATGACCACCGCGCTGTCCCGGCCGCTGCCACCGTTGCTGTCCACCGTGGAGACGGTCGACTGGTCGACGGACGGCCGCACCACCTGCCGCACGGCGCCGGGCGACTACCAGAAGGCGGTGCTGCGCGCCAAGGAGGCGATCCGCGACGGCGAGTGCTTCCAGGTGGTGCCGTCGCAGCGGTTCGAACGGGTCACCGACGCCGACCCGCTGGACGTCTACCGGGTGCTGCGCACCCGCAACCCCAGCCCCTACATGTACCTGCTGCGCTACGACGACTTCGCGGTGGTGGGCTCCTCCCCGGAGGCGCACCTGCGGGTGACCGCGGCCGCCGACGGCACCCGGCGCGCCATGCTGCACCCGATCGCCGGCACCCGGCCGCGCGGCGCCACCCCGGCGCAGGACGCGGACCTCGCCGCCGAACTCATGGCCGACCCCAAGGAGCGGGCCGAGCACATCATGCTCGTGGACCTGGGGCGCAACGACCTGGGTCGGGTGTGCCGGCCGGGCACGGTGACGGTGCCGCAGCTGGCGGAGGTGGAGCGGTACAGCCACGTCATGCACCTGGTCTCCACCGTGGTCGGTGAGCTGCGCCCCGACCGCACCGCCTTCGACGCGCTGGTGGCGACCTTCCCCGCCGGGACGCTGACCGGTGCGCCGAAGGTCCGTGCGATGGAGCTGATCGAGGAGCTGGAGCCGACCCGGCGCGGCCTGTACGGCGGCACGGTCGGGTACGTCTCGTTCGGCGGGGAACTCGACATGGCGATCGCGATCCGCACCGCACTCATGCGCGACGGCAAGGCGTACGTGCAGGCCGGCGCGGGCGTGGTGGCCGACTCTGACCCGGACGCGGAGGACGCCGAGTGCCGGGCTAAGGCGGCGACCGTACTGTCGGCGGTGGCGGCGGCCGAGACCCTACGGCAGGCACGTTAGGACGGTGACGGTGACGACCACGACGACCACGACCGCGACCCCGGCCCGTCGGGAGCTGCGTGCCCTGCAGGCCGCGGCGCTGCTGTGTGCGGTCGGGGCGGGGCTGGCGCTGCTCGCGCTCCACCGGGACTGGCAGGTGGAGCAGGTGCTGCGGCCGGCGCCGCTGCCCCCGGAGGAGGTGACGCGCACCGGTGTCCGGCTCGCGGCGTGGGCGGCGGCCGCCGGCTGGTTGGCGCTGGCCGGCACCGGAGCGCTGGTCGCCACCCGGGGGCGGTTGCGTCAGCTGGTCGGCGTCCTGGTGGCGGTCGCCGGCGTGGTGATGGTGGCCACCGCCGTCCGGTTCGTCTTCGACCCGGCGGTGTCCACCCTCTGGCCGGTGGTCTGCGGCCTCGGTGGGCTGGCGGTGGTGGCCTCCGGCGGCTGGACGGTGGCGCGGGGCCGCGGCTGGCCGGCGATGGGCGCCCGGTACGAGCGACCGGCGGCCCGGGGCGTCGCCGACCGCCCCGCCGGGCGGTCCTCCCACCAGTCGCTGTGGGAGGCGCTGGACCGCGGGGAGGATCCGACCACGGACGAGTCCGGGTCGTCCGGGTCGCAGTCCGGGGCGCCCGGCTCGCGCTGAGGCGGCGGGCGGTGCATTATGCCGCATTGGGGGTGGTCCGGCACCCCGCACCCCCCGACACGGGTCGACCGCCCAGCGCCTAGCATCAACCGCCGTAGCACCCGGTCCAGCAGAGGGGGCACCCGGAGAGGGGGTCTCTTGACCGTCACGGGACAGGCCGGAACGCCCGCCAGCATCCTCGACGAGATCGTCGCGCAGGTGCGGGCTGACGTGGCCGCCCGGGAACGGGAGATCCCGCTGGAGACGATCCGCAAGCGGGCGGAGGCGGCCCCGCCGGCCCGCGACGCGTACAACGTGCTGCGCCGGGGTGGGGTGGGTGTCATCGCGGAGATCAAGCGACGGTCCCCGTCGGCCGGGCTGCTCGCCGAGATCCCGGACCCGGCTGCGCTGGCGATGGAGTACGAGGCGGGCGGCGCCCGGTGCATCAGCGTGCTCACCGAACCGCGGCGGTTCGGCGGGTCGCTCCAGGACCTCGCGGCGGTGCGGGCCGCGGTCGACGTGCCGGTGCTACGGAAGGACTTCGTGGTCTCCGCGTACCAGGTGCACGAGGCCCGCGCGTACGGCGCCGACCTGGTGCTGCTGATCGTGGCGGCGCTGGAGCAGAAGGTCCTGGTCGGCCTGCGGGAGCGGATCGAGTCACTGGGCATGACCGCGCTGGTGGAGGTGCACGACGAGGAGGAGGCCGACCGCGCACTGGAGGCCGGCGCCCGGGTGATCGGGGTGAACGCGCGGAACCTGCGCACCATGGAGGTCGACCGCTCGGTGTTCGAGCGGGTCGCCGCCGGCCTGCCCGGGGACGTCATCAAGGTCGCCGAGTCGGGGATCCGCGGACCGCACGACCTGATCCGCTACGCCGCGGCCGGCGCGGACGCGGTGCTGGTGGGCGAGACCCTGGTCACCCACCCCAACCCGCGGGAGGCGGTGGCGGCGCTGGTGACCGCCGGCAGCCACCCCGCGACCCCCAGGTCGGCGCGATGAGCGCGCCGGGCACGCCACCTGCCGCCACCGGCGGCGGTCGGCTGCCCGACGAGCGCGGCC
>CAZSNW010000093.1:0-321 GCA_964608245.1 uncultured Micromonosporaceae bacterium | reverse complement strand
GTGCCGGAGGCGCTGGTCGCCGCCCTCGACGAGCTGGCCGCCGCCCACCGCGAGGCGATGGCCGACCCGACGTTCGCGGCCGAGTTCGACGGCCTGCTGCGCCGGTACGCCAACTGCCCCTCCCCGCTGTACGAGGCGGAACGGCTCTCGCAGGAGGCGGGCGCCCGGATCCTGCTCAAACGGGAGGACCTCAACCACACCGGCGCCCACAAGATCCGCAACGTGCTGGGGCAGGCGCTGCTCACCCGGCGGATGGGCAAGACCCGGGTGATCGCCGAGACCGGCGCCGGCCAGCACGGGGTCGCCACCGCCACCGCCTGC